>CBFGNP010000144.1:0-8264 GCA_965650095.1 uncultured Pedobacter sp.
GCCTTTGACAACCTTTATTTAACTGGCATGCAAAGCAATGTGGGTTATACGAACTTATTGGCTTTTGCCAAAGCTACACCTTATATAGCTGGCGTCGATCTTCACATACACCATGGGATCAATGAGGAGATGGTCCTGGCACTGAATTTTGCAAAGGAAAGAATAAGAGAAGATCAGAAAATGCTGGTAACGGAATTTTCGTTGATGAAACACTGGCGGAATAACAACAACACCGACATTGCAGCTGCCTTTATAGCTGCGGCCAATGCCAGTACAACAGATAGGATTTTCCCTCCACCAGCTAACCTATCCAAAAATTACCAGTATATAGATTACGCTTTAAAAAATCCAAGGCCGGCAGAAGAGTGGTACGCATTCTGGAAGAATTCGCCTTATCTCGAGAATAGGAAGACCTATTTATGCGCTGGCTATAGTATTTTTAAAAGCACTGGAAATATTTTCCTGACATTTTATGCGCTAAGGCAATCTTACCCTTTAAATACAGATTTTACAGTCAGCACCGATCCATGGGTTTTAAATGGATTGTTTATGAACCGCTCTGTAGAGCCGCTAAACGGAAGGAGCCAGAAGTCCTACAGTTTTCTGGATCAGTTTATCCAGATCGTAAACGATGAAAATCCCTGCAACTAATTCTCATAACGAACCTTAAACCAAAGAAGACCAATATGAATCATTTTACTCAACTGCTTAGCCACAGGCTAAAATACCTGATCGCCGGGCTATTTATTGCGCTATCGGGCACTTCATATGCGCAACAAACCCGCGTAACAGGAAAAGTCTCCGGTACCGACGGCGATCCCCTTATTGGTGTTAGTATAGCCGTTAAAAATACAAAAGAGGCGACCCTGACGGATGCAAACGGGGCATATGCTTTAAGTATCACTACAGCGAATCCTATATTGATCTTCAGATATATAGGTTATGCCGCTCAGGAAATTGAATTAAACGGAAGAACCAGCTTAAATGTGACCTTAAAATCGGAAAGTAAGGACTTAGACGAGATCGTGGTCATCGGTTATGGAAATGTTAGAAAAAGCGATTTAACCGGGGCGGTAGCTTCAATAAAGGCGGAGGACCTGACAAAAGGCACCAATATCAATTTACAGCAGGCCTTACAGGGAAGGACTCCTGGCGTTCAGATCTATCAGAAAAGTGGCGAGCCCGGTGCCGCAATGAGTGTGCAGATACGGGGTATTACATCGATCACCGGCAATAATGCACCATTGTATGTCATCGATGGAATGCCGGTAAACGATGCAGTGGCTATCGGATCGGCCAGCACGGGCGGTGCCACCAATAATCCCAATAACAGAACACCTTTAAATGCCCTGAATCCATCAGACATTGAATCCATGGAAATTTTAAAAGATGCTTCTGCTACGGCTATTTATGGCTCCAGGGGTGCTAATGGTGTGGTGCTGATCACCACAAAAAAGGGGAAGACGGGGAAAATGACTGTTAATTATAACGCGACTTACGGCCAGCAGCAGATCGCCAATACCCAGGACTTTATGACAGGTGAGGAGTATACCGCAGTCATTAACGGTATCATTGCTGATGGTAATCTTAACCCCAGTGTTTATCAACCTGTTTCAGGGACAAACTATAACACGAACTGGCAAAAATTATTATTAAGAGATGCCGCTATACAGTCGCACGACCTTTCTTTTAGCGGAGGCGCCAGCAATACCAAATATTACATTTCCGCAGGTTATTTTGATCAGAATGGCGTGATGCTCAATTCCGGCACCACCAGGTACAATGCAAAAGTAAATGTCGAAACCAGTGTGCCATCCAAATACAGTGTCGGCATAAACTTCAGCACAGCCTATATCAGAGATAATTATAATGCCAATGGCGTTGGCTTAAATGACAATGCAAGCGCTTTATATATGGCCCAGAATTACGACCCAACGCAGCCGGCTTACGACACCGATGGATCTTATTTCAGATCCTCCCTGATGGCCCCGATGGACAATCCCTTAGCCGTTATTAACGGCCAGTATTCAATTGGTGATACCTATCGCACATTTGGAAATATGCATGCGGAATACTTCTTTGTTCCATCATTATCTGCAAAAGTAAGGCTGGGTGCAGACTTCAACAGTTCACAAAGATCTTTTTGGATAGACCCTTCCACCTTAACCGGGGCATCCTATGGAGGCTATGCTGATGTGCGGGATGGCAAACGGGGTTATTACTTGCTGGAAGGCACGCTGAACTATAATAAAGAGTTTGGCATTCATAAAATATCAGCGGTAGGCGGTGCCACTTATGAGCGTTACACCTCCAGTTCATTGATTGCCAATGCGCGTTCCTTTGCATTACCGGATCTGACCTATTTCGCACTCGGTTCCGGTGTACCTACATTAAATGGCGTCGGCAATGGGGTACAGGAAAATATATTGTTATCTTATTTAGGCCGGGTAAATTACTCCCTTTTAAATAAATACCTGTTTACCGCCTCTTTAAGGGTAGATGGTTCGGCAAGATTCGGACCGGAGAACAGGTTCGGTTACTTTCCTTCCGCTGCTGTGGCATGGAAAGTTAAACAGGAGGATTTTCTCAAGGACATCAGTTTTATCGATGACCTGAAGCTGAGAGCCAGTTATGGAGCTATCGGTAATCAGCCCAACAGCAATTATCTTTATTTTACTACCTATTCCGGCGGAAGAGATGCTGTTTTCAACGGACAAAGGGTAAGCACTTTAGCTCCTTCACGTAGCCCGAATGCTGCTTTGCAATGGGAATCTGCCCAACAGATTGATCTGGGATTTGATTTTGGCCTGATCAGGTCAAGGATCACAGGAAGCCTGGATTATTATAACCGAAAAACTTCTAATCTTCTGTACAGTGTGCCACAGCCATTGAGTTCCGGTTTCGCAGCAAAAACAGAAAATGTCGGTGCGATGAGAAATACGGGATGGGAGTTAGCACTGAACGGTACGCTGGTAGATGGTAAAGATTTTAAACTGGATGCTAATTTTAACCTTACCACCTTAAAAAATGAGATTCTCAGCCTGGGAGGGGTGTCGGAGTTCATAGGAACCGGGCCCGGCAACGTTGGCGAGTACAGCATACTTAGGCCTGGAGAATCTATAGGCTCTTTTTACGGGTATGTTGTTGACGGTATCTGGCAAACAGGCGATGATTTCTCCAGTGCACAACCAGGAGTGAGACCCGGAGACTTCAAATACAGGGATCAGGATGGGAACAAATTAATTAACGCCAATGACCAGGTCATACTGGGCAGTTCTCTTCCTGATTTTTATTACGGTTTCAACACCAATTTAAGTTATAAAGACCTTTCTCTTTCTGTATTCGTGGAGGGTTCACACGGTGCGAAAATGTTAAATAGCAGTTTAATGGATTCTTATTACGCAGTAGATTTCAGGAGAAACAAACTAGCCGATTTGTACCTGAACAGGTGGACAGCAACCAATCCAAGCACCGAATATCCGTCTTTTATACCAGGAGACGTTCAGGGTGCAAGAAAAGTGAACAACAAAACGGTAGAAGATGCGTCGTATCTAAGGTTGCAGTCGGTCCGGCTCGCTTACAAATTGCCCCTCAGCAAGTACAAATTTATCAGCAATGCGACCATATTTATCAGTGGCCAGAATCTGTACACTTTCACCAAATACAGCGGTGTAGACCCTGCAATAAATGCCAATGGCGACGATATCTTGAGGGTAGATTATAACTCCTATCCTTTAACCAGAACTTTTACCGGCGGAATTAGCGTTCAGTTTTAATCTAAAAAATAAAATAAGATGAAAAATATTTCTATATATATATGCCTGCTGGAACTGACAACCGGCTTGGTTTCCTGCAAAAAGTTATTGGAGGTAACGCCAAACTCGGAATTCGCTCCCGGCAATGTACTAACTACAGAAAATGGTATTAAATCTCTACTGTTTTCTGCATACGCACTAGAGCAAACCCAACAATACTCCAGATTTGTAATTAATGACTCAGAAATGTGCACCGACATGGCATTCAATTCCGGTGGTGCAGAAAATGGTCAGTTACTTCCCATTATCAACTTTACCTGGAATACAGATGTATTGACATTTCAAGGTGATATCTGGGCACCCAATTACCGATGTATCAGAGATGCCAACGGTGTGATAGAAAACATAGACCAGGTAAAAACATCTGATGCCACCAAAAGACTGTTCAAGGCCGAAGCACGTGTTTTGAGAGCACATGCTTATACCATCCTTTACAATTGTTTTGGCCCTGTACCGTTAAGGATTTCCACATCACAATCAGGGGATCTGGCCAGAGCAACAGATGACGAAATGAAGGCTTTTATAGAAACAGAAATTATGGAATCCGTAGCTGATCTGCCTGATCCCGGGAAAGAAGATGCTTTTGGCCGGATGAATAAAGGGAATGCAACCGGCATTCTTGCGAAATTTTATTTGAACACCAAACAATGGCAGAAAGCTGCCGATGCAGCTAAAACAGTGATCGACTTCAACTATTATACGACCAATCAATACCCGTTTAAAGATCTGTTTAAAGTAGCCAACGAAGGTATAAGTAACAAAGAGATGATGTTGGTTCTGCAGTGCAGAAATGAAGTCGATTTCGGCAACTGGTTTATGGCCGGCGCTTTACCTCCCGCTTTTAAAAGTACGCCACAGGTACCCGAATTTGTGTACCAGCCAACAATGTCCAACTTTGCCACGCAATACCGCCTGCGAACCGCATTTGTCAATACCATAGCTGCAAATGATCTGCGACGTTCTTTAATCTGTACCAGCTATATTAACAATAGCAATGCAACTGTAAATATATTAGCAGGGGACAATGCAAGAAGCTTTAAATATTGGGATAACAGTACTATTGGCAACAATAGTGGTAATGATGTGCCTATCTTGAGGTATGCGGATATCCTGCTGTGCAGAGCGGAAGCATTAAACGAATTATCAGCTATTCCACCGGGAGAATGTTTTACGCTGATCAACCAGGTAAGAACGAGAGCCGGTTTACCAAACCTTACGCTAATAGAGGCGCCGACCAAGGAAAGTTTTAAAACTGCCCTTTTCAGGGAAAGAGGCTGGGAGTTCATTTCCGAAGGTAAGCGGCGCGAAGACCTGATTCGCCAGGGCACCTTTATTTCCTCTGCAATAGCCCGCGGCATATCTTCAGAATTGGCCACTGCAGATAAAGTTCTGTTCCCGATTCCCTTATCAGAAATACAAGCCAATAAACTCTGTATACAAAACCAGGGTTACTAATATTTATTCAGGAAAGACCTAAGCGGTCTTTCCTTTCATCCAAATTTCATTTCTTATGATCAGATATATTTTCCCTATAGTCCTTACACTTTTATCACTGGGTTTACATGCACAGTCTTCCAGATGGACAGAAGAGAAAGCAAATGCATGGTATCAACAACAAGCCTGGCCAAGAGGCTGCAATTTCCAACCCAGTACCGCCATCAACCAATTGGAAATGTTTCAAAAAGACAGCTATGATCCGGTAACCATTGACAGAGAACTGGGTTGGGCTCAGGATCTGGGGTTCAACACCATGCGGGTATACCTTCATCACCAGCTGTGGACATCAGACAAAACAGGCTTTAAAGACCGTTTAAATAATTATTTAAAGATCTCTGATAAACATGGGATCAAAACCATCCTGGTGTTTTTTGACGATTGCTGGAACGATACCTATAAACCTGGCAAACAACCTGAGCCTAAGACCGGCGTTCACAACAGTGGATGGGTACGGGATCCCGGAACGATGATCTATACGCACCCCGATACGCTGGCAGTTTTAGAAGCCTATGTTAAAGACATCATGACCACTTTTAAAACTGACAAAAGAATTCTGATGTGGGACCTGTATAATGAGCCTGGAAACAACAAGCAGTTCGAGAAAAGCCTGCCACTGCTAAAAGCCGTTTTCCAATGGGCCAGAGCCGTAAATGCTGAACAGCCGGTCACTGCAGCTGTCTGGTCAAATGACAAGAATTTTTTTGGCCTGAATACCTTTCAACTCCAAAACTCAGATGTGATTACCTACCATAACTACAGTTATATCGAGAACCATAAAAATGCCATTGACACCTTAAGAAAGTACAAAAGGCCCCTCATCTGCTCAGAATATATGGCCCGCAGAAACGGCAGTCTGTTCCAGATCATCATGCCTTTATTAAAGAAAGAAAAAATAGGGGCCATTAACTGGGGTTTTGTATCCGGTAAAACAAATACCATTTATGCATGGGACACCCCAATGCCTGGCGGAAAAGAACCCGCCCTTTGGTTTCATGATATTTTAAGAAAAGACGGCAAGCCATTCAGTGCGTCGGAAGTTGAGTTCATCAGGGAGTTAAATGGTAAGAAATAACATCAATATGTCAATTCACATAAGAATTAGTGCCGGTTTGTTGCTGCTTGCGCTCTTTACAAACGCTTGTGCACAACAGAAAAACGAGGCAGGCCTAACAAAGACTTTTAGCGATCCCGCTGCACCTGTGGGTGATCTATCGCTTACCGTACCAGCTGTGGTCAAGCCCATACTTGATGTCTGGATGAGAGATACCTACGTCACCTATGGCCCGGATGGTTTTTATTATCTTACAGGAACAACCGCGACACCTGGCAGAGTTTTTCCCGGCCAGGTACACTGCTGGGACTATAACGATGGTTTATACCTATGGCGGTCTAAGGATCTTAAAAACTGGGAGGCACTCGGCGCAATCTGGTCATTTGACAAAGATGCTGCTGCCTGGCAAAAGAAGGGAACGCCTGTTAAGCCCGGAGCACAATCGCTGAATGGCGACCCTTTGGATTCCATATACCGGGCGGTTTGGGCCCCGGAGCTCCACTATATGAAAAATCAAAAGAAATGGTTGTTAGTTGCCTGCCTTAACGGAGGGAACGGGTCTTTTGTTCTGGAAAGCGTATCGGGTAAACCCGAAGGGCCTTATAAAAACATCAAAGGGAACGAAAATAAAGCTATTTTTGATAACATAGACCTGAGCATCTTTGAAGATACTGACGGCGAGGCTTACCTGGTTGGCCATAATCACTATATTGCCAAAATGAAAAAAGATCTGAGTGATGTTGCTGAGCCCTTCAAAACACTTAAAGAAACGCCTTATAACCCGGAACCCTATATCGAAGGGGTTTGGCTGGATAAGCACGAGGGAAAATATCAACTGGTACAAACCGTATGGTCCGTCCCCCAGGCAGATAAAACCTATAGCTACATCAGAAATGATAAAAAAGACAAGATCTTATACAGTTATGATGTAGTCGTGGCTGAATCAGATCATATTTACGGCCCATACGGACCGCGGTATCCGGCCATCCTCCAGGGCGGACACAATAATTTCTTTAAGGATAAAGATGGGAACTGGTGGTCGACCACCTTTTTTAACCCCCGGGGCGTAATGGGAACAAAGTATCCTGTCACGTGCAGACCAGCCGTTGTTCCTTTACAATGGAAGAACAATCGATTAATGCCAGATCCGGAAGCAGCAAATGATTTCTATTCCACCTTAAAAAATTAATAGGATGAGCACAACAATTAAATTCTGGCGTCTTACGCTTCTCCTTTGTGGCTTCGCTACAACAAATGCTTATTCCCAGCAATTGGGACTCAATTTTAATCACAACCCAGAAAATATTGATTTTAAATATGTAAAGAAGATCGATGTGAAATGGATTAGAATTACGCCTAGAATTCTGGATTATATCGATGGCAAGTTAGATGCAAAAACGGACACGGGTATACAGAAGATCGTCGAGGCTGGCAAAATGGGCTACCAAATCGCTTTTGGCTTTAGATGGGACTTTAAACATAGGAATCTGGCGATGCCCCTGCCCGGATCTGCCAGAGAAGCCGAGTATTTCAAAACAGTGGATCTCCTGTTGGACCGCGTAGGTAAATATGTAGATATATTCAAGCTTGGCAACGAACCAAATCTCGAAACGATCGAAAGTGATCTGCAATACGATAAAGAAAAGAAAGTGCCGCTCGTCACCTTCACCGCCCGGTTAATGGAGCATGTTATCGGATATTATAAAAGCCATTCATCCTGGAAAATGCCCGAAATCTATGCCGGTTCCTTACCTGCGCTGTTTGAAAAAGCGCAGCAACAGAAACCAGGCGTTTATGAACTGATCAAGTTTGCTCAGGATTTTATGTAAGTTAAAGGCTTTGACGTTCATCTACACATCGCAGATACCCTTCAAATACCTGAAGCTTTAGCCTTTGTAAGA
>CBFGNP010000145.1:0-8262 GCA_965650095.1 uncultured Pedobacter sp.
GAGATCGAAAGTGTGTTGTTAAGGCAGATCCATCAAAATAAAAACATCGAGATATTAACACATTACTTTTGTTTGGAGTTGATTACGCAACATCATCTCGGCGAACATGTGGATAAGAGTTCTGAAGATATCAACTGTTATGGTGTATATGCCTTTAATACAGAACTTAATGATGTGGAAAAGATATTGGCTCGTGTGACTATCATGGCTTCTGGTGGCGCAGGACATGTCTATTCGAGTACTACAAATCCCGTAATTGCAACAGGTGATGGAATGGCGATGGTTTATCGTGCCAAGGGTAAAGTGCGGAACATGGAATTCATTCAGTTTCATCCTACGGCTTTGTATAATCCTGGGGAATATCCGGCATTTTTAATTTCTGAAGCTGTAAGAGGATTTGGAGGCGTATTGAGAAGGAAGAACGGAGACGAATTTATGTATGAATATGATAAGCGCGGTGCGCTTGCTCCCCGGGATATTGTTGCACGTGCCATTGATGCCGAGATGAAGAAATCTGGAGAGGACTTCGTTTATCTGGATATCACGAACCGAAAAAAAGCAGATATTCTCGCGCATTTTCCCAACATCTATGCAAAGTGTTTGTCGATAGGTATTGATATGACTAAAGATCTTATCCCGGTAACACCGGCGGCACACTATATGTGTGGTGGTATTATGGTCGATGAGTACGGAAGATCTTCGATTAAGAATCTCTATGCCTGTGGAGAATGTTCTTCCACCGGCTTGCACGGTGCAAACAGGCTGGCGTCGAATTCCCTGCTCGAGGCACCGGTATTTGCTCATAGAATCTATCAGGATGCCATCAAAGTATTTAAGAATAATATTATTCCTGAGCACATTCCTGACTGGGACGCGCATGGTGTTGTGCAATCTAATGAGGATATCCTGGTTACCCATAACTTGCGGGAAACACAGAAATTGATGAGTGATTATGTGGGCATTGTACGCTCGGATTTCAGGTTGGAACGGGCAATGAGGCGGTTATTCCTGCTTCATGAGGAAACTGAGGAATTTTATAAAGCAAATAAGGTCTCTGTAAAGCTATGTGAGTTGAGAAATGTGATCCAGGTAGCCTTTCTCGTCATCAAAGCAGCAAAAATGAGGAAGGAAAGCCGGGGACTGCATTATACGACGGACTATCCGGATCATCTGGCCGTGTTGACAGATACAATTTTTTAAGATATGGCAGTAATATTAGCGGTTAAAGAAAAAGAACCCAAATGGGGAAGTGATTGTTTTATTGCACCAAATGCAACAATAGTTGGAGATGTGTTAATGGGCAACAATTGTTCTGTGTGGTTTAATGCGGTAATCAGGGGCGATGTAAACAGCATCACCATTGGAAACGAAACGAATATTCAGGATGGCGCGGTAATTCATGCAACTTACCTTAAGGCTTCAACCATTATCGGGAGCAGGGTTTCTATTGGCCATAATGCAATTGTACATGGTTGTATCCTGAAGGACAACATTTTGGTGGGTATGGGCGCAATTGTCATGGATAATGCCTTGGTGGAGCCGTATTGTATTATAGCGGCTGGTTCAGTGGTACTGGAAAATACGCGATGCGAAAGCGGGTATATTTATGCCGGAACACCTGCAAAAAAAATAAAGCCCATTACTGAGGAGCAACGGGCTTTATTGAACAGGTTACCAGACAATTACATCATGTACGCCGACTGGTTCCAGTAGTTATTCTTTTGGAATGGTTATCGTTTCATTGCGTTCCCAGTTGGCTCTGATAGACAGCTCTTTAGGTTCATTCCATATCTTTTCCGGCTGCCGTCCTAAGGCTACACTTCCGGTATCCCACTTACCGTTTTTATTGGTATCGTAGCTGATCCGAAGCCAGTATTTTCCCGCCCGGTAATTGGCGAACTTTACGGTAGTGTCCCTGGTAATCACGAGGGTGTTGACCACATTTTTGCCCTCGTTCAGCACATCGAGAATATAGCTTTTGGCGGGCTCTGGTGGTACAATTTTTACAATCAGGGTTCCATAATCATCTCTGTTGGCCAGCTGGAAAGTCTTGGTGAATTCTTTATTTTTGGTGTTAAAGATTGCCGTGAATGCTCCCGCTGCGAATTTAATATCATAGGTTTTCTTAGGCCTCCATGTATACCTGAAATAATAGGAGAGAAGGTCCGCGCTATCTTTGACCAGACTAAAACCACTACGTTCCACGGAGTCTTCCAACAGGCTGATCTTGCTCAGATCCGTACTTTCAATTGGAAAATTGAAGGTCAGTTTCAAAGGTTTATTTGGGTTTAGCATGCGGTTGTCTATATTGTCTGTCGCGCTAAGCACCCTGGTATAGGTTTCTTTTTTTCCTCTCAAAAAGTTGACTGTCTGCAGCGTTTTACCAGCGTCTTTAATGGCAATCTTTGTGGAGTCGAAACTGAGTTCTTTGAGCCAAACACGTAAGGAATCGTTATTTCTGCTAAATTTGATCAGTTTGCTTGCATCGAGTGAGGCCGGTTCTGTCACCGTTACTTCGGGCTTTATTAATTTTTGATTGAAAGACATGGTAATACTGCCATCGGTATTCAGCTTTTTATCAACGACCCTGAATGTAGTAGCATCCTCCTTAAAAATACCCAGATTTACATTGTTCAGGACCGAATCCAGTACAATCGAATCCTTTAAAAAGCCAATTTCATCCGTTGCCTGCTGATAGATCTTATCGCCACCTTTTTCCTTAAGTGCATAGATCTTATAGGTGTCTTTTCTTAAATTATTCAGGGCATAGTTACCGCTACTATCTGTTGTGGTAAATATAGAAGGCTTGCTTTTACCAAAGATGGTATCTCTTTTCAAGGGAAGGATGAAGACCAGGGCATCCAGCTCAGGCAAGCCCGTTACTGAATTGATCACTTTTCCTTTTATACTCAATGAATCGAGCTGAGGGCCGGTAGAGAAAACATAGGTGAAGTTTTTCACGACATTGCTTTCGTTAACATCGGCTATCGCTTTGCCAAAGTTCAGGGTATAGGTGGTATTCTTTTCAAGTGTATCCTGAATGCTGACCTCCAGTCTTTTTCCTTTCGTCTTTAAAATAGGCGGCCTTTCCATTTCGGGAGAAACAGAAAATTCTTTGAATTCATTCTGTATCTTGAAATACTCGTCGAATTCAACGACTATTTTTTTCGAGGTAAAATTGACGTTTAAATTTTTAGGGGTGATTTTTAAAATCTTTGGTGGGTCTGTATCCCGTGGTCCGCCCTGAGGTTGTTGTATGCTTGCACAAGCAAAAAGCAGTACGCTGAGGAGAATCAGTGCAATAGAATTTGCTAATTTGTTTACGATTCGTTTTGTAACCATTTATATGCGTTCTGTTTGATTAATATGCGTTTTGGACCAATATCATTCCGAAAAGCTAAAAGTGTCTTATATCTCATTTAAACAAGTCAGTTTTTAGATAGGGCATTTATTACCTAATCAATTATATATCAGTATATTATATGTTATTTACTGATATGGACCATTAAAACTGAGATGTCCGATGGCGAAACGCCCGAAATTCTGGAAGCTTGGCCTAATGTTCTCGGTTTAATCTTTAATAATTTTTCCCGTGCCTCTTTTGATAAAGATACCAATTGTGAATAATCAAAATTCGGATTGATGTCTTTATCTTCCATCTTTTGCATTTTACTTACAATTTCCTGCTCTTTCTCAAAATAGCTTTCGTACTTGATCTTAATTTCAGCCTGCTCAATCGTTTCTTTGTCAAACTGATTTAACAATTCATTAAAGGGATTGCTCACCTTTCTTACATCGTCGATGCCCACCTGTGGTCTGCTCAACAAACTAACTATTTTAACATTCTGATTCAGGACGCTGGTACCAAGTTCTTCCAGCATGGCATTTGCGCTGTCCATTTCAATTCCTTGCTTTTTTGCAAAGGCAACAATTGCATCGGAGTTCGTTACTTTTTGGTTAACGATGTCCATCCGCTCCTCACTGATCAATCCAAGTTTATAGCCGATAGGGGAGAGCCTGATGTCTGCGTTATCCTGACGCAATAACAGACGATGTTCGGCTCTTGAAGTGAACATTCTATAGGGTTCCTCTGTGCCTTTGGTCACCAGATCGTCTATCAAAACGCCTATATAAGACTCTGATCGCTTCATGATCAGCTCGTGTTGGTCGCTGACCTTCTGGTGAGCGTTGATTCCGGCGATAAAACCCTGACTAGCAGCTTCTTCGTAACCCGTTGTGCCGTTAATTTGTCCGGCAAAGAACAAATTGCTGATGAGTTTCGTTTCAAGGGTTAAAGACAGCTGGGTAGGTGGAAAATAGTCGTACTCTATGGCATACCCTGGCCTGAACATCTTTGCATTTTCGAAGCCTGGAATTTGTGTTAAGGCCCTATACTGAACGTCTTCAGGTAAGGAAGTAGAGAAACCATTTACATAGATCTCACAGGTATTCCAGCCTTCTGGCTCCACAAATATCTGGTGTCTTTCACGTTCAGCAAAGCGGTTAATTTTGTCTTCAATGGAAGGACAATACCTTGGTCCAAGTCCTTTGATACGTCCGGTAAACATGGGTGATTTTTCGAATCCTTCCTTCAAAGTTTCATGAACATTTGCGTTGGTATAAGTAATCCAGCAGCAGCGTTGTTCTTTTGGAAGTGCTACATTTGTGTACGAAAAACGACCAGGATTTTCATCGCCCCACTGTTCTTCCATCACGCTATAATTTAGGGATCGGCCATCTATTCGGGGTGGGGTACCCGTCTTCATTCGTCCAGCTTCGAATCCCAGTTCGGTGAGTTGTTCGGTTAAACCTGTTGCCGCTTTTTCACCAGTTCTTCCACCACCAAATTTTTTCTCTCCGATATGGATAAGACCATTTAAAAAGGTGCCATTTGTAAGGACTACTGACTTTGCTTTTATCTCTACACCAATAGAAGTTTTGACGCCGACTACGGTATTATTTTTAATGATTAAACTGCTCACCATGTCTTGCCAGAAGTCAACATTAGGTGTACGCTCTAAAGCAAGTCGCCATTCCTCAGCAAACCTTTTTCTATCATTCTGCGTTCTTGGGCTCCACATTGCCGGGCCTTTCGAAAGGTTAAGCATGCGAAATTGCAGTGTTGTTTTATCGCTGATTATTCCGGAGTAGCCACCCATCGCATCGATTTCACGAACGATCTGACCTTTCGCTACGCCACCCATTGCGGGGTTGCAACTCATCTGCGCAATGGTTTCCATGTTCATGGTGATCAACAAAACAGCTGATCCAAGGTTCGCTGCAGCGGCTGCAGCTTCACAGCCTGCATGGCCTGCACCTACGACGATTACATCATATTCTTTAAACATTTCGTCTTTTATTTTTATTGTTTCACGTGGAACGTAGAAAATTTATTCTTGTTTTTCGGAAGCGTTCCACGTGAAACATGTGTTTTTTTAATTCTATTCTTAGTCTTTATCTAGGTAATTATGCTTTATGTATACTGGGGAAGGGGATTGAATAGGGTCGGTATAAGGGCTTTAATTCAATCTGGCAATCATACTCTTCTTTTTCCAAATCCTCGTTTATTAACGGCACACAGATCAAGCTTATTGTTCAGAAAGCATCAACCAACGTTCTGTTGCTACTTCGAGTTCATTGTTTAATTTTTCTATCGATGCTGTAGTCGCTTGAAGCTCCAAATAGTTTGCACTGTCTATGTTAGATAGCGACAACGTTAAATTGGAAATTTCTTTTTCAACCGCAGCAATTCTTGATTCTAATTCTTCCAGTTCTCGTTGCTCTTTATAGCTGAGTTTTTTTGTAACAGGAGCGGGGATGGATGCAGTTACATTTTGCACCGGTTTCACTTCTGCTTTTTCCTTTGGTACGTCTAAGCTTAATCTGTATTCAGAATAGTTGCCATTGTAAATGGCAACTTCTCCATTGCCCTCCATGATGAACAATTGCTCACTCATTTTATCAAGCAGGTACCGATCATGAGAAACCAGAATCAAAACACCAGGAAAGTTCTCGAGGAATTCTTCCAGTACATTTAACGTGTCAATATCCAGATCGTTGGTTGGCTCATCGAGAATTAAGAAGTTTGGATTTTGCATCAACACCTTCATTAGGTGTAAACGCTTCTTTTCGCCACCACTTAATTTTTCTACCATCCCATGTTGTTTCTTAGGAGGGAACAAAAACAGGGTTAGAAGTTGCGAAGCAGAAATGGTTTGGCCGTCCGCCATTTTTATATATTCGGCATCAGATTTTACAATATCAATTACGCGCTCTTTTTCATTGAAAGCCAAACCTCCTTGTTTGTAATATCCGTATACCGTGGTTTCGCCAGTGCTAACTTTTCCTTTTTCAGGCTGAAGGAAACCAGTGATAATGTTCAGCAGGGTAGACTTACCTGTACCATTTTTACCAGCTAAGCCGATTCGGTCTGCACGCTTAAATGTATAGCTAAAATCATTAATGATATTTTTGCCATCGAAGGATTGACCGATGTGATCGAGCTCAAGGATCTTATTTCCCTGCCTCGACATTTTTACATTCAAGGTGACCTTTTGATTATCGGACCGCTGTTTGGTTTTGCTTTCTAAATCGTAAAAAGCATCTATCCTCGACTGAGATTTTGTTGTACGTGCCGCAGGCATTCTTCGCATCCATTCCAGTTCTTTCTTCAACAGATTTTTGTTTTTCTGGAAAGTGCTTTCGTCAGCCGCTTCCCGTTCTGATTTCTTTTCCAGGAAGTAGGCGTAGTTTCCATTGTAGTTATAGATCTTGCCTCTGTCGAGTTCTACTATGGTGTTACAAACATTATCCAGGAAATAACGGTCGTGGGTAACCAGGAGCAAAGTCTTATTTCCGGAGGTCAGTAACTTCTCTAACCATTCGATGGTATCAATATCCAGGTGGTTGGTCGGCTCATCCAGCACATAGATCTCTGGATCTTCAATTAGCAATTTCGCCAAAGCCAGCCGTTTTTTCTGGCCGCCTGATAGGGTAGAGATTTTTTGTTGCAAATGGTTAATCCCCATTCTGCTCAGGATGGTTTTAATTTCGTGCTCATATTCCCAGGCGTTATGTTCACTCAGTTCTTCATACAAACGGTTTAATTTTTTTTCATCCGGATTGGGGTCCTCAATCAGTTCCTCATATTCTCTAATCAGTTGTTGTTGTTTATTTTCAAGTGAAAATATAAAGTCGCTGATTGAGTAACCCTCTGGGAATGAGGGCTCTTGGTCTAAAAATCCTATTTTTGTAGATTTATTCTTCACGATTTTTCCTTCTAAAGGAGAAAACCTTTCGGCAAGAAGTTTTAGTAAGGTGCTCTTTCCCGCACCATTAATTCCAACCAACGCTACGCGTTGCCCTGTCTGGATGCCCAGAGTTAAATTTTTGAATAGCCATTCATCATGATAAGCATGGCCTAAGTTTTCGGCTGCAATAAGTGTGCTCAAAGTCTGTGTATAACGATATTATAGATAAGAAATTCTACAAAAGTAAGCAATAATTATTTGGTATGTAACTGGCGCTTAGCAATTCAATATCATCTCTGCGTATAAACTTTCCACTTCCCACATCCGCCTTTTGTCTAGGACCATGTGGGGACCTTAAGTGTTGGTGTAAAACCAAGTCTAAATACGACCCTCGGGTATAGATTAGATTCTGCCAAAATCAGGGTAACGCCAGTACTAATTTATCGGATGTTTAAGGACGCCAGACAAACCCTGAAAACCTCAATGCATCAGTTCAGTCGGAATCTAATGTAACAGAAATGTTGCGTTGTAAAATGTTTAAAGATTTCGGGGGATTTTTGACCTGTTTTGCGCAAAAAACGACCTCATTAGCCGGCTTCAGGGGAAAGAAATATGCCCTGTCCGATACATTTATCATAAACGGGCCAAGGCGCCTTAAAACAGCTAAAAACAGCCTTGATTGACCCGGTTAAATTTCTTGCAACGGTGATTCTTTTTGAGTCAAAAAATCACGAGAAAATCAACGGATTCGTTGGTTGATTTCAGGACTGTTATGTTCCGCACATCAGCATCAACGAACTGTATTTACATAATTACACAACGTGCACTTGACCGGAAGAAAGCAACTGCTCAATTTTAACCGTTACCCAAAAGAGATAAGTAATGGTCCTCTTTCCCGGTCATCTTCGCCTTTTCTCCTTTTGTCTTGTCTTTATATCCTAACAAGTGCAGCGTACCATGAATCATGACACGGCAAAGTTCGTCGATTGTGCGGACCTTAATTTCCTTTGCG
>CBFGNP010000146.1:0-8257 GCA_965650095.1 uncultured Pedobacter sp.
CAAAGAATTGATGGGCAGCCTCCTTATCTTTGATGCAATCAAAGAAACCTAAGAAGCCGTCGTTGACCGTGTTGGTTGAATTGTAACTATTGTTTAAGATTGCCGCAATCCGTCCAATAACTTTTTCGCCATCATAAAGCAAAAAACACTGCAACGAAGAGTGCTTATGAAAAGGATGTGTTGTTAACAGGTCTTTTTGCGCAATAAAGAGCTCCGGTACATAGTTGGGATCTGAATGGTACAGATCATGCGGAAAATCAATAAATGTTGCTAGCTGTTTTTTGGAGCTAACGGCAACAATGTTCTTCATCAGTTTACTTTTGGTTGGTCAATATGAGTAATAAAGAGAGAGGCTTAATGTGATCATTAAGCCTCTGATAAATTTATATGATTTCCTGGAACGATTTTACCTGTACCTCTTTGGCGGCGGCAGATAATTTCGTGATGGCTTCCTCAATCTGTTCGAAGGTGTGGGTGGCCATCAAAGAAAACCTGATCAGTGAGGAATCAGAAGGAACAGCAGGTGATACCACCGGATTCACAAAGATCCCGTTTTTGCTCAGAATATTCGTTACCATGAAAGTTTTGTCGTTGTCCCTGATGTAAACCGGAATAATAGGGCTGTCGGTATGCCCAATATCAAATCCGGCTTCAACAAGCAATTTTTTCGCGTAATTTGTATTTGCCCAGAGTTTGTCTATGCGCTCGGGCTCCGACTCAATGATATCCAGAGCAGCAATTACACTGGCTACAGCTGCCGGCGGCATACTGGCACTAAACATTAAAGAACGTGCCCTGTGTTTCACAAACTCGATGGTTTCTTCGGTACCGGCTATAAATCCACCCAAAGAAGCCAGTGATTTGCTGAAAGTTCCCATGATCAGGTCAACCTCATCCGTTAAACCGAAATGAGAAGCGGTACCAGAGCCATTAAAACCAATGACACCCAAACTATGGGCATCGTCCATCATGATATTTGCACCAAACTCATTGGCGATCTTTACGATCTCAGGTAAATTTACCAGATCGCCCTCCATACTGAAAATGCCGTCCGCAACGATCAGCTTCGCCGCATCCGCAGGTAAGCGGCTCAGTTTTTTGCGCAGATCATCCATATCATTATGCGCATATTTTATAGATCTGGAAAATGACAAACGGCTGCCATCAATAATAGAAGCATGATCGTATTCGTCCAGGATAAGATAGTCATTTCTGTCCAGTAAACAGGATATTACGCCCAGATTCACCTGAAAACCGGTACTAAACAGCACGGCAGCTTCTTTACCTACATAAGCAGCAAGCCTTTTTTCCAGTTCAATATGAATGTCTAGTGTCCCGTTTAAAAATCTGGACCCGGCACACCCTGTACCATATTTGTCAATTGCTTTTTTTGATGCTTCTTTAATCTTTGGATGATTAGTTAAGCCCAGATAGGAGTTGGAGCCAAACATCAGCACCTTCTTCCCGTCTATCACCACTTCTGTGTCCTGGCCTGATTCAATTGCACGGAAATAAGGGTACAAACCCTTCTCCTTAATTGCCGTAGCGTCTTTAAAAGCTGCTATCCTATCGTATAATTTTTTGCGCATGCTGGTACTTGTATGTTTAGATCACAGAACTTTTAGTTGATATCTTTGTTTCAACATGAGGAATCATTTGTTCTGTCTTTAACAAAACCTCATTTTTATTACTGACTAAATTCACAAAATTGTCAATTCGTAAAAGTCCCCAAAGCTAAGATCATAAACACAGAAAACAAAACTTGAAGTCAACCAAGTTTGAATATATTACTTTTTAAAACAAAATTTACATTTTTCTTATAATTTATTCCAATCTGATTTTATAATCATCGCCTAAAAATAAGAACTCTTTGCTAATATCGCCCAAAATGCTTGCCAATATTTTTAATAACGAAAAATAACCATTGAGCCTCAGGCAAATAAATCTTACCTTGTTTCTTATTTATACATTTAAACCTATGCATATGGATCAAAAAATCATTACGCTGTACGACGAATACACGCACAGCGGCATCAGCAGGAAAGATTTTATGAAAAAACTGGCTATACTCACCGGAGGTACTGCCATGGCCGTATCCGTTTTACCTTTGCTGGAAAATAATTATGCGGCCGCTTCCGGACTTAACCAGGATAACCTGCAAATGGAAAACGTCACCTTTAACGGTGCAGATGGAGAAGTAAAGGCCTTTCTGGCGAAACCTAAAAACAAAAACAACCTGGGCTGCGTACTGGTTATACACGAAAACAGAGGATTAAACCCGCATATCATTGAGGTGACCAAACGGGTAGCTGCAGCTGGGTTCCTTGCCCTGGGGGTGGATGCCTTATCACCCTTTGGAGGCACCCCTACCGATGAAGATAAGGGGAGGGAACTGATCGGCAAGCTTGATCCGGAAAAAAATCTGCAAAATTACCTGATGGCGTTGGCCTATTTACGCAACCGGAAGGATGGGAACGGAAAAACCGGATGTGTAGGCTTTTGCTGGGGGGGAGGAATGGCCAATAAACTGGCCATAGCTGACCCAAATTTACTCACCGCAGTTGCTTATTACGGCGCACAACCGAAAAGCGAGGACGTGCACAAAATTAAAGCCAGTATGATGCTGCATTATGGGGGACTGGACGAAAGGATCAATGCAGGCATCCCTGCTTATGAAGCGGCGTTAAAGCAGAATCATATTGATTATAAGTTGTTTATTTACGAAGGCGTAAATCATGCTTTCAATAATGACACCTCTCCAACCCGGTATAATGCGGCAGCTGCCGGACTGGCCTGGAAGAGGACTATAGCGCTTTTTAAAGAAAAATTGACTTAACCGAGATGGAATTTGCTTTAATTGTACCTGCAAAAAAACAAAAGTAAACATCCGGTGTTATAGGGTGGTCAAATAATTATACTTATAACTGACACTAACCTTGAATTTTAAGCGAAAAAATGCTTATTTTTGTACAAATTTTTAAACATTAATGAAGATATTTATTACAGGCCTTCCTTTAGAAGTAGGGGAAGATGAATTAACAGCCGTATTTGGTGATTTCGGTCAGGTAAAATCACTTAGGATAATTAAAGACCGTGACACGGGCCAAAGCCGTGGTTTTGGCTTTGTCGAAATGCCCGTTGAAGAAGAGGCAAAAGAAGCAATCAAACGCATGAACGGTGGAGATTACAACGGCAACCGCATCAAAGTTGCGGAAGCTCAGGAAAAACCAAACACCGGCGGCGCTGGTGGCGGTGGTTTCAGACGCAACAACCGTACAGAAAAAAGCTACTAAGCTTTTTTCTTTTACAGATTCTATTTCTTAATATCCATCTATATAGGGCAGCAGTTGTGACTTATATCATAACTGCTGTTTTTAATATAGAGCACCCCTGCTCAACGATGAAAAAATACCGTAAGTTTAGTATTTTATTTGCGCTGATCTTCCTTGTGCAGCTGCTGATGTCCCATATAGCGAACAATGATCTTGCTCCTTTTATAAGACCCCTTATTATTTTTCCCCTGCCTGTACTGCTTTATGTCAGAACCCGGTTGAAGGGCCGCTTTCATAAACGTGTTTTTACCGGGCTGATCTTTGCGTTTACCGCTGAGCTATTGCTCATTTACGCTACACATAACGAATCTTATCGGCTATACGCATTAACCGCTATCCTGCTTTGCATCATTTTTTACACCAGGGCCTTCTACCTCGATTTTCGGTCCGCCCCTGAACTGGATAAAAAAGGAGCAAGGGTCGCCATTTCCCTTTGTGCCATATGGGCGATTGCTTTTTATTTTTTTCTGCGCCCGCATCTGGGCGTCATGAAAGTTCCGGTGATGATCTGTATTTTACTGGGCAGCATGATGATCATGATGGCCACCTTTCGCAATGAACGCGTTAACACCAGCAGCTTTAAACTCATTCTTTTCGGCACGATATGCTTTCTGCTTTCTGGCTCCATCCTGGCTGTCAATGAGTTTGTAATGCCATTAGGTCAGGCCGCTCCCTTGATCATGGCTGGCTATACCCTTGCCCAGTATCTGATTACTATTGGCGCAGCAGAGCGAAAGTTAATCCATAACAGTTGATCTGTTAATTCTTTTCTTTGTCCAGAATGGTAAAGGTTTGTACCAGCCTTTCTCCTTTTTCATCCACTAGCGTAAGCGTGTGCTTTCCGGGTGGGGGACTAACTGCAAGCTGATGATAGCTTTGTGTGGTTGCTACATATTCCCCGTCAATATGCCAGTAAATCTTCGCATCCGCATTGCGGTGTGTAGCGTTCAATACCACCTTACCACGCTTTCCATTAAATTCTACAGGTACATAAATGCTGGCCATATTTTTAGGATAGATCATCTCCATCACATAAGTATTGCCTTCGCCATCACAGCCTGGCCCAAAAGGCGGGAGCAGTCTGTAATCGCTGTGTTTGACTTTGTAGTAATATTCCATAGCCGGCGGCAGTATAAACCAGGTCTGATGCTGCATATCGGAGGGCGACTCGCAGACATCGGTAACCCGGTAAGTTCCTGTTCTATCCAGATGGATCAGCTTATGGTAAGGACAGATCATGGTTTTTTCGCCGGCTGGCGCAACCAGCTCCAGGACCACCTGCTTGCAGTATTCCCCTGCCTTATAGCCACTTTGACTGCACACCCTCATTTTCTTCAGCTTGTTTTCAGGCACCTTGAACCATTTTATATCTGGCAACATTTTAAAAATATCAAACAAAACAGGTGCAGCAACATCAATACCCGTTAAACCAGGCCTGCCTTCACCATCTGCATTCCCAACCCATACACATACCACATAGCCCGGATTCAATCCAATTGCCCAGGCATCCCTGAAGCCAAAGCTCGTCCCGGTTTTCCAGGCTAGCCTTTTCGAAGAAGAGAACTGCTCCCATAAGCCTTCTTCACCCGGTCGCATCAGCTCTTCCATGGCATTAAACGCATTCCATATGGAAGCATGGTCCAATACAGAGTTCACCTGGGTTTCGTAAGTATCATAACGCGTATTCCGCCTTTTCAGCTGATCATAGCCGGGCGCATCGTAATCGTGCGGATTATACTTTCCCTGGTATTCGTTAAAATGGTTTAAGCTGCGAGCCATCCCCATATAAGCGCTGGCCAGGTCCCACATTGTGACCTCGCTGCCGCCAAGGATCAGCGACAGGCCGTAGTGATCTGCCGGCTTGTTCAGCGTGCTAAAACCCAGCTTTTTCAACTGATCATAAAAGCGCTGATACTTATAGTTTTGCAGCATCTTAACTGCAGGAATATTTAAGGAACGGCTCAATGCCTTATCCGCCGGAATGGCCCCGTCATAGCCCAGGTCGTAATTCTGTGGCGAATAACCGCCGATCTGCGTTGGCACATCTGCGATCAATGTCCCGGGCAGAATAAATCCATCGCTCAGCATGCTCGCGTATAACAGTGGTTTTAAAGTGCTTCCCGGACTGCGCGGCGCGCGGATCATATCGACATGGCTTTCCAGCTCTTTATTTTCAGGTTGATAAATATTGCCTGCATAGCTGGCCACCGTTCCCTGTTTTACATCCAGTACCAAAGCGGAAATGTTATTGATGTCATTCGCCCGGTAGCGATTGTTGTATCGTTTAAGTAGCGCATTGATCTTCAGCTGTAAGGCATAATTGAGTGTAGAACTTAGCCGGGTCTGCCCCTCATACTCAGTTTTAAAACGGTTGAGCAGGTGAGGTGCATGTTGTGGCAAAGCCTGTGGCTTACCTGGAACGGGCTCCAGCTTAGCTAAGCCGGCCGTAGCAGGATCAATAATTTTCAAGCCCGCGAGCTTATCCAGCAGATCGTTCCGTTTTTTAATGAGCCGGGCAGAATTTTTACCAGGGTGTACCAGGGAAGGGCTATTTGGCAAGACGGCAATCGTCGCCATTTCACCCCAGGAAAGGGTTTGTGGACTACGTCCGAAATACCGCCATGAGGCCGCTTCAAGCCCCACAACATTGCTTCCAAAAGGCGCATTGGCCGCATATAATTTTAAAATATCTGCTTTGGAATGCGTTAGTTCCAACCTCAATACCAGCAGCATTTCGATCAGCTTTTGCCATACCGTCCGGCTTTCGCGTCGCGACATCCGGATTACCTGCATGCTGAGCGTACTGCCACCACTCAGTACCCGTTTAGCCTTCCAGTTCTGTTGCATTGCTCTACCTATGGCCAGCAGATCTATTCCAGGATGCCCGTAAAAGCGCTTATCTTCAAAAGCCACAATACATTGTTCGAACTTTTCCGGAATGCTATCGGCAACAGGAAAACGCCATTGACCATCTTTTGCGATTGATGCACTTAGCAATTCCCCGTCTGACGCTTCGACCACATAGGAAGTAGGGGCATTGAACAGGCTGCCCGGCAAAGAAAACAGGAACAGCAGAACAAGTGCCCCACAGCTCAGATCAGTAATGCGTATAGCTTTTAGTTTTGACGGCATTTTAAAAGGCGATAGGTAACATTTTTCCATAACAACTGATCTGTAATAAATCAGTCGTTATGGAAAAAATCATTTCATTCTTAAAATTCTCTGCCGGTTTTGTCAGATACCTGCTCATGAACGTATGGCCAAGGTTATAAATCATTTATTTAATCACCTGTACCCATTTGCCTGTTGCTGTTGCACTAATGTTATTGTTATACATGGCCTCGGATTGGACATTTGATAAATAATACTTGCCAATGTAGGATGCGTTTAACAATACTTTGTAGGTCACCGTCTCATTTTCCCTCAGGTTGAAATAGGTGAACACCCGGTCATCCCTGATGTCCCTGTAGGTATAAGGAGAAGAAGCAATGTTACTTTCATTGTCACTTACCCTGGTATTGATGATCTCCCAGCCGGAAGGGAAGATTTGCGTTAAGGCCATCTGTTCATAATAGCCCATTTTTCCCGGGTTCCGAAGCAGCACCTCCGCATAAAAATCTGTTCCCTGTTTCAGCATAGAAACCTCAAGGGGCTTGCCGTTCAGCAATTTATAGCTGACGCTCATATCCAGTACCTCAGGATTATTGGGTAGGAAGGCATTTTGTCCGGCTGCCGGCTGTCCTTCCAGGATCAGGCGTACGAACAGCACCCTGTTGCCAGTATTGCTGATGGCTACACCATTACCCGTATTAAAGGTTAAAGCTGTGCTGCTGAGGAATTGATTTGAATTCACTTTACCGCCTTTTCCATCAATCTTGTAGCTGTATTGTAAATTACTGGAAGCCGAATTGGCGCCGCAGAACTTAGCGATGGCCAGTAAACTATAAGCCGTAGTTTGTGTGCTGTACCAACTGTCATTGCCCAGTTTTATGGCCAGCGACTGGATCAGCTTTGCGGCCTCAGCTTTACGGCCCAATAGGGTTAAGGTTTCCAGAATCATGGCCTCATCCCTGATGTCGGAACCATAGGTACCGCCCAACTGGTGATAAGGCTGTACCTGTAAGGATAAACCTTTAACCAGGCTATTGGCTGCATCCTGCTGTCCGGCAAGTTTATATGCAGCAGCTAGTCGCCATTTAGCACTTAGAGATAAGTACTGAAACGACCTCAGTCTGTTCATCGCTGCCATATCCGTTCTTTTGGCCAGTGCCAGGACATATAGACGATAGGCCTGCGACAGATCGCCTCCGTAAAAATTGGTACTGTTGGGCGACCAGTTGGCGGCCTTGGTTTTTAAGTAACGCAACAGCTCATCGAGCATGCCAACGGGAATAGTATAGCCCGCATTCTGTGCTTCAACGAGAAAATGGCCGGCATAATTGCTGCCCCATTCATCAGCTCCAGCTGCACCCGGCCAATAACCCAAACCACCATCAGTGGTCTGGAAATTACGCAACCTGTTGATCCCTGCCTTTAAATTGCGTTCCGTTTCTGCCTTTTGTTGCTCTGTTAAAGGCGTCAGCTTACTCAAAAACAGCTGTGGAAAAATGCCTGAGGTAATTTGCTCTACACAGCCATGCGGATATTGTACAAGATAACTCAGCCGCCTTTTAAGATTGACTGCAGGGATAGAAGAAACCTCCAGACTTCCTGCATTCGTGCCCGGCATACCCACAGGACTGTACTTGCTGCTCCAGCTGCGCCCCGGTTCGATTACCGCCGAAGCAACATGGCTGACAAAAGGGTGAGGATTACGGATATCCAGTTCTACATCGTAGCTTGTTTTTTCAGCTCCACTCAGTGCAGTCAGCGCATCATGCGAGTGCCGGGCACGTTCAACAACAAGGACGCGGCACCGATGCCCG
>CBFGNP010000147.1:0-8207 GCA_965650095.1 uncultured Pedobacter sp.
CAACGGGCATATTGTAATGGGCACTTCCACCGTCAATTTGGTCCAATAACCATAGACGTTGCTGGGAATAAGATGGCAATAATTCCTCTTTGCGCGACACTTTATCCAATGATGGTAAAGAATTTGGCGATTCCATAGCTAAAATTAGCCGAGCCAGATTTTTTGGCGTACTTGCAGAAAATATATTTTTAATTGGTATTAGCTTTTTATACTTTGTATTAATTTGCGCAACTAAGCGCATAGCTAATAGCGAATGCCCACCTAAGTTGAAAAAATTATCGTTGACGCCAACTTTATCAATACCGAGCAATTCCTGCCAAAGCTCGCACAGGTAGCGTTCTGTTTCAGATGATGGAGCATCATATAGATGATCGAGCACATATTGTTCTGGATCAGGAAATGCCTGACGATCAATCTTCCCGTTCTGGTTAAGTGGAAATCGATCCATAACCACCCAGGCTGCAGGTACCATGTAATAAGGCAAGTACTGCTCAAGGTATCGCTTAAGCTCTTCCGCAACTTCTGGCTTGTTTATCCCATCGTTGTTGCAAACAACATAACCAATCAGATGCTTGTCACCGCTGGCCTTTTCTTTAGCCAGCACAATCACATCCTCTACAAGCTCATGCTGCAACAACCTACTTTCAATTTCGCCAAGCTCTACCCTGAAACCACGAATCTTTACCTGGTAATCAATACGCCCCAGATATTCAAGCTGGCCGCTGGGCAAAAGCCTTACCTTGTCGCCCGTTTTATAAATCCGCTTGCTGTTGTTACAGTGACCGAACTTGTAAAATGGATTTGCTATAAATTTCTCAGCGGTTAAATCTGCGCGATTGAGGTAGCCGCGCGCCAGCCCATCGCCCCCAAGATACAACTCTCCCGCAACGCAGACAGGAACCAAACTTAAGGCCTCATTCAATATGTATATTTGGCTGTTGCTAATAGGTACACCGATGCTGCCGATCCCATTTTTTTCCCGCAATACATAGGTAGAGTAAGTGGTATCTTCTGACGGCCCATAAAGGTCAAAGACTTTATCGATACCATAATCATAAAGTTGATCAACCATTTTTTGCTTTAACGGCTCTCCCGCCAGGTTTATCGTTTTAACCGATGCGGGAATGCTATTGTTCAACAATAGCGAGTCAGCTGCGGACGGAACCGTATTAATTAAGGTAAGCGGTTTTCTATAGTCTCTTTTTTCCAAATCCAGAATGCTATCCAGGATTAAGGTTGTCCCCCCACATGTTAGGGGCGAAAATAATTCAAAAATAGAGAGATCAAAGCACAATGATGTAGAGGATAAAACGCAATCAAGTTGTGATTTATTAAAGACTGACGTAGCCCAACACAAAAATGCCACTGCGTTTTTGTGTTCAATCATTACACCTTTTGGCTGACCGGTAGAGCCGGATGTATAGATCAAATAGGCCAAATTATGAGAAGTAAGACCTATCGCAGCAGTGTCAACATTCGTATCCGGGAGCAGCTCCAGTTGTTTATGCAAAGGGATGCCGAGACAAATTACATTCTCAGGAAGGCTTGCGAAGTTCGCCAACAAATGACTCTGAGTAATGAGAATATCGAGCTTTGCATCAGACAGCATATAATCAAGGCGTGATGCAGGGTATTTGGGGTCCAACGGAACATAGGCCGCGCCAGCCTTTAACACAGCCAAAATGCCGATAAGCATGTCCAGGGATCGCTCAACACAAACACCAATAAGCGTATCCGGCTTGACCTTTTTCTCACCAATTAAGTAATGAGCCAAACGATTGGATTTTCTGTTTAACTCATCATAAGTTAGCGAGTTTTCTTTAAAGATAACTGCCGTCGCCTCTGGGCTAATCAATACCTGTTGTTCAATCAGTTCATGGATACATTTTTTATCCGGATAGCTAGCGTCAGTATTATTAAGCTCCATCAGCAAGTGATGGTGTTCGGCTTCACTTAATAGATTTGCTTTAAATACATTCTCTTCCGGCATTGCCAACAGTGACGTTAACAGGTTGTTAAAATGGTCAGCCATGCCTGCAATTGTTGAAGGCTTAAACAGATCAGTATTGTATTCCCAGTGTAATATCCACCCCTGCTCAGCAAGCGCAACACTGAGCGTCAAATCGTATTTTGCAACACGACCTTCCTGACCCAGCTGCTCCAGGGCCAGCCCCGGTAAATCCAGCCTACCCTCTTCGTTATTTTGGAAAACCAACATCACCTGGAACAACGGGCTATGACTTAAACTGCGTTCAGGCTGCAGTTTTTCTACTATCTTTTCGAAAGGCACTTGCTGGTGAGAATAAGCATCCAGCAACATAGCCTTGCTTCGCGTCAACAGCTCAACAAAGCTTGGATTACCCGAGAGGTCACTGCGTAGCACCAACGTATTTACAAAAAAGCCGATCAAATTGGCAACTTCAGCTTGCTCGCGATTGGCAATCGGACTGCCAACTACGATGTCTGTTTCATTGCTATAACGAGCCAGCAATACTGAAAAAGCTGCATGCAATCCCATAAAAATGGTTGCATCATGGCTTTGACATACATCATTCAGGGATGAGGTAATGCTTTCATCCAACGTCGAGCTAAATATGGCTCCACGGAAAGTTTGGGTTTTGGGACGGGAGTGATCCAACGGCAGGTTATGAACAATCGGCAAATCTGCCAATTGATTCCCCCAGTAGGCCAAATGGTGTTCAAGCACATCGCCCTGCAGCCAATTACGTTGCCAATGCGCGTAGTCAGCATATTGGATATCAAGTGCTGGCAGTGGATTTTCCTGACCTTGGGAATATGCACCGTAAAGCACACTGAATTCGTTCATTAAGATGGATACTGACCACCCATCAGAAGCAATATGATGAACCGTAACCAGCAAGATATACTCGTCGGCAGACAGTTTTAGCAACCTGGACCGCAGCATAAGATCTTTACTGAGGTCAAAAGGAGTCAGCGCTTCTTCATTCATTACGCTGGCAGTCTGGAGTGCCTGGTCTTCTGCCGAGGATGCAGAAAGATCACTCGTTTCCAGAGAGAATGTGTAAGTGGATTGAACAACCTGGTAAGGCTCACCCCGATCATTCGCCAGGAAAATAGTCCGCAAGCTCTCATGTCGATCGATGATGGTTTCAAATGCTTTGGTAATAGCACCTATGTCCGGCGTGCCAATAAGCTTGATGGCAACGGGCATATTGTAATGGGCACTTCCACCGTCAATTTGGTCCAATAACCATAGGCGTTGCTGGGAATAAGATAAGTCAGCAATCCCCTGCTTTCTTGGAGTAATTTTTAAGTGCGAATTTTTACCTGCTAAAATAAAAGGAACAATTTCAGCCTTGCTACTTTTAATTTGGGCAACAAGCTCAGCATCAAGATTTTTCTTATTGCCTCTCACAATGAGATCCATTTGATCATCGACACTAAGCTGAATACCTTTTTTCGATAATCTATTGAGTAAATCCAATACATGGATCATTCTTCTTCGCTCCGCTCTAATTTATATGTGAAGGCTTTATTTATTGCCTTTTATAGATATACAAATAATTATTCGATAATAATTTTTAAATTTTAATTTCTATTTGTTCCTCATCGGACTCATCGTAAACCACTGAATTGGAGTATTTAGATGCACAAAGAGGTTCAATTTCATTGCTTAAAGAATGAATTGTTTGATGCAGAAAAATAGTTTGGAGAGGAATAACCACATCATATTTCTTATTTATTTTGGCGACCAATTTCGTTGCCAAAATAGAATTCATCCCCAACCTGAAAAAATTTTCGTGTATGGAAATATGTGTGATTGATAATAGATCCACAACCAGCTCACATAATTCCCTCTCCATTGAGGTTGACGGAGCAATATAGGCATCAAAAAATAAGCTAGGTTCAGGCAGCGCGCCTTTATCAAGCTTTCCATTTGAGCTCAATGGCATTTGATCCAATAGTATGTAATCCGAAGGTACCATATAGTTTGGAAGGAGCTTTCCTAAATAGGACTTGATGTCTTCAACAAGATCGCGCCGCTGAAGAGGCTTTTGCAACTTTGAACTCGTAATTTTTTTGCAAGTTAGGTAGGCAATAATATATTTATTTTCATTGTTCGTCCCCATCACCACAACGGCACAATCCTGCACAGCATCGTATTGCTTCAAAACAATTTCAATTTCCGATAACTCAATGCGGAAGCCACGAATCTTTATTTGCTCATCTGAACGTGACAGAAATTCCAGTCCCTTGCCAGGTACTAGACGAACCATATCACCAGTTTTATATAGGCGATTATCGGAAGTATCATTGTTTGCGTTTTTGTGAAGCTTATTAATAAAGCTAGCCTGAGTTAAATGAATATTATTAAAATACCCTAAAGCCAACCCAGCTCCGGAAACATACAAATCTCCGAAAGCATATGGCGGCGCACTAACCATATTTTTGTTGAGTATATGTAGCCTGACGTTTGGTATTGGAAACCCGATAAAAGCAGTGAGATCGTTACTTTTTATTAAATGCCTGGTCACAACATGAGTTTCTGTTGGGCCATAATGATTCCATAGATCGCATTTTTTAAATTTATCGAGAAAATGACGCACTCTGTCCGATAGAACAATGGCTTCACCAGCGACAAAAATTTCCTTTAAAGATATGCCATTGTGGCAAAAATCAAACATCTCAATAAGTATATTAAATACCGCAGGAGGTAAGAAAACGCGCTCAATCGAATTTTTATTTATAAAATTCGCTAGGAAAACGATATCCTTTTTTACATTCTCTTCTATCAGAACTAAAGTAGAACCACATAGCCAGGCAGTTGCAATCTCTTGAATAGAAACGTCAAAACCGCATGAGGCGTATTGCAATGTTTTTAGTGGCCTATCAATATGGTCTATATCTCGCATTCCAAGAACAAGATTGACAATAGTTTGATGTGTCTGCAAAACCCCCTTGGGTTTTCCAGTAGAGCCAGATGTATAAAGCAAATATGCAGCTTCAATGGATCTATCAACATTGATTACGAAATTACTTGATATGCCATCCAACGATTGACGAACAGTCTCATTGTCCAGAATTAAGGATTGCGTGTTATCTATTTCCAAATACTCAAAAGTGTTTTTGTTACATATCACGAGTAACGGATCACAATCCTGAACAACGTATTTTAACCTTGAAACTGGTAACGTCTGGTCAAGTGGAATATAAACACAACCAAGCTTCAGAATGGCTAACATAGAAACAATAAGATCAATTGATCTATTTAAACATACCGCCACAAAATCTCCGGACTGAACTCCGTTATTCGACGACATGTAGTTCGCCAGCTTATTGGAATACTGATCAAGCTGATCGAAAGTAAACTGGTCTTCGCCATGTTGCAAGGCAACAACATTCGGGAACCGCTTAGCGCTTCCCACAAAAATATCACTAATAAAGATGTAATTACATGCCTTCTTAATACCAACCAAAGCTGAGACATTTTTGCTGGGCAGCAAATCTATATCTTGAAATCCCATTTCTGGTTTATCCAAAATTTCAGATATCAAGAATTGAAATGTACTCGCTAAGGTTTCTACGAAGTCCAAAGAAAATAAGGATGTGTTGAACTCCCACTTTAGCGCTAAACCACCAGAGTGTTCTTTTACATCCAAAAAGAGGTCGTATTTTGAGCGGTAGCTTGATGATCGAATTTCGCTCACCACAAGCCCTGGAAAATTGAGTTCGAATTTCTCAGTATTTTGGAATGCAAATAATATTTGGAATAACGGCTCATAGCTAAGATCACGCTCTGGCTGAAGCCGATCAACTATCTTTTCAAAAGGCACCTCTTGGTGGGAAAACGCGGAAATACAAATAGATTTTGATTGATCAAGGAGCTCTTGAAATGTGGGGTTGCCGCTCAAATCCAACCGTAAAACGAGAGTGTTTACGAAAAATCCAATTAAGTTGGAAATCTCCACCTGCCCCCTGTTAGCTACTGGAGTTCCGACTATTATGTCAGATTCATTGCTAAATCTTGACAGGAGCATGGAAAAAACGGTGTAGAGCCCCATAAAAACCGTTGCATTTTTTGATACGCATAAGTCGTGAAATCGCTCAAAATACTCAATGGAAGTATAGGATGAATATGAATCACCATGATATTTTTGAACTTTGGGGCGATTAAAAGTTAACGGCAAATTATGTAATGGAGGCAGCCCCTCCAATTGGTTAATCCAATAATCAAGTGCTGGATCCGAACAAATATTATTTGAAGTGTTGCGCTGCCAAATAGCATAATCAATATATTGTATGTTCAGCTCTGGAAGTAAAGCTGGGTTGCCCAGTACTTTGGCAGAATATAGTATTGATAATTCTTTGAGTAAGAGTTGGACAGACCAACCATCCGAAGATATGTGATGCATTGTTACCGCAAATATATGCTTGTTGTCGGCAAGCTTATATAAGGATGCTCGTAGCATCAGATCACACGAAAGATCAAATTCCTTACATGCCTCATATTGAAGGCTTTTATCCACAAACTCCTGCTGATCTATATTTTCCATATCTGAGATATCAGCTATATCAATATTTAAATCAAATGAAGGCATTACTACCTGAATAAGGTCGGAATCATCATTAATTTGAAATATTGTTCGAAGGCTTTGATGGCGCTCTATAATTACTTTTAGTGAGGCTGACAACACCTCATAATTTAACATGCCATCAATGTGGATAAATCCAGACATATTATAATGAGCAGCATCACCAGCTTCTTGCACAAGCCATAATCGTTGCTGTGCATAGGATGCCGGAGCACTAAACTTTTGATGGGACTTTATTTTTTTACCGTTTAGATATTCAACAATTTCATTGCGATTGTTTTTGATCTTGAAAGCCACATCATTGGTAATCGAACCCGGCTCTGAGGAAGTCATCAAGCGACCTTCACTCAAAAAAACATTAATGCCTGATTCCGACAACTCTTTCAAAATCAATTCTACATTCATATACAATACATCCGAACCCAGATTATACCTTCTGATTTAAATGAGATTTACCATTCAACAATTTCAGAGCCATACTCTTCTTTAATGTATTTCGATATCGAAATAACATCAGAGTTAGTAAAAAAATACTCAAGGGGTACCTTTACCCCCCAACGTTCCTTTATTTGAGATAAAAGAATCATGGCTTTCAGTGAGTTTCCACCGAGCTCTAAAAAACTCTTTTGATTGTCAACATCCTGTGATGGAACATTCAAAATCTGAGAATATAACTCAGGAAGTGCATCATCTATATTTCTTAAAACTTCATTTGCATTCATATAATTTAATATATTGACTATAAATTTAATGGCTGGAGGTAAGACATCAACAAATTCTAACAAACATAAATCCGCTACTAAATTTCGAGAAACTTAATAGCAATAAATTTGTTTCCTTAATATTTTCGTTGGATACATACGCCGAAAAATTCAAAATAGGGTCGCATGAAAGTGCATGCCCATAGGCCAATGAGCTATTTCTATAAACAATACCTTCATCCACTCCCAGACACCCAACAAATAAATTCGCAATGGGCCAAACAATATTAGGAGGAATAATCAAATCAAGTGCGCTCAATTTATCCTCATATAGCATCGAAATTTCCGATAGTTGAGAACATTTATAAACAGCATGGTTACCAGATTCGCTAAAACCATTTAATTGAAAAACTTTAGCCTCATCCAAAATATACCTGTTTTTACACTCCAAGCTCAAAATTAAGGAAGAAACACAATCAGAAATAACACCATGATCAATTGCCCTAAATCCATTAGTTTCCTCAAAGGCAACAATTAATATATTTTTATAAATCATCCCATCCAAAAACTTGGCTCCAAATTCGATCGCCTTAATTAAGGAGCTGCATTCATATAAACTTACACAATGAATATCGATAGCCGGAATGTCGAGGGCATCAAGAATTCCTACAAAATCCGCTTCCCTAAAGTCCGACTTGACCAGGCTAGCAGTGGATAGCATTACCGCGTCAATGGGATATTTATTTAAATCGAAATCCTTGAGAGTGTCTTTTACACACGCAAGGATTTTGTCTTTAATTGGTTGATCATTTTCCCAAACGGTATTAAACCCAAGCGGGCCCATCTCTGAAACACCAAGGTTTTTTTCATAATGAGCTTTAATCGCAGGATCTTCAGATATATTGTGTTTTATTTCGCCTAGATGAGAGGC
>CBFGNP010000148.1:0-8168 GCA_965650095.1 uncultured Pedobacter sp.
CGGCCGAGGCTTATCCCGCCTTAATTCAAAAGAAGATTGATTCGCTCGGACTTAATTATAAAGTCATTAATGGGGGATTGAGTGGTGAGACTTCCGCGGCAGGAAAAAGCAGGATAGACTGGCTCTTGAAGCAGCCACTGAACATTTTTGTATTGGAGCTGGGGGCAAATGTTGGTCTGAGGGGTTTGTCTGTAAGGGAAACTGAGGCCAATCTTCAGTCGGTGATTGACAAAGTGAAGGCCAGGTATCCTGAAGTAAAACTGGTGATGCTCGGGATGCAAATGCCGCCTAACATGGGTCTGAAGTATACGGCTGAATTTAAAGCGGTTTTCAGCAGCCTGGCAGAAAAAAACAAAATGACTTATGTGCCTTTTTTACTCGAGGGGGTGGGAGGCGTAGCCAGGTTAAACCAGGAGGACGGGATTCATCCAACGGCTGAAGGGCAAAAGATCCTGGCGGAGAATGTATGGCTCCGGCTCCGGGACTTACTTCAAAGGTAAGCCCAGGCTCATTGCGGGTCTGATACGGTAACCAAAGGAATCTTAAACCAGGGAAGCCCTGCGGGTGTGGCCCAAACTCTGGCCGCTGCAATCCTTGTAACAGCCGAACCTGGGCAGTTATTATGAGGGGTTGCGTTTAAATCACCTGAACTATTTCTTTTTTGAGGTGATCAGGATCACTACGCCCACAATTAAAACAATGCCGCCAACATATGGTGGCCAGTTTACATTTTTTTCTTTATCAGCAGCAATCTGAATTGGCCCGGCATCCACTATTTTTTCCTTTTTGGTGTATGAAAAGCCTGTCCATACCAACATGACGAGTCCGAGTACGGTGAGGATGAGTCCTAATGTCTTGTTCATTGTTTTTAATCTTGTTCCAATATGATCAACATCATAACAGCATAAATGTTTCGATCTATTTGTCCAGGAATGAACAATGTCGGTTCATACAAAGGTGATGATCAAATAATAATCGTCATTTTAACGTTAATAACTGGATTATTCATTTTGGTATTCGCATCAAAATGTCTCTAATGTTTTCTATTTAATATAAAATTCTGGTTTTTGTTGCTTTAATTTTAAAATGCAACCGGTTTCATTGTTAAACAATTAAATTATTGTTTTGTCTTGCTAAACAGGTTTAGCTTTCGTAGTTTTGGATTGACCAAATATTTAAACATGTCCGGATTTCACCGAATTTTCAAAAATGTGGCTTTTTTTCTTAGCTGGTTTGTTTGCAGTCCGATCGTTGACCGGATCTGCGGAACTGCAGAAAAACGTTGGCTACTGGTACCTGTAACGCAATCCCCCTAAAAACAAAACCTGAGACATATGAACAAAGTTTACGAATTGAAGGAGTTGTGGAACAACGCTGTAAGCGGTAAAGAGAATGCTTTTGCTTTACTTCATCAGCAATTGTACCCTTCTTTGTTTAACTATGCAGTAAAAATGATCAGGGACGGGGAACTGACGGATGATTTGCTCCAGGATCTTTTTATCAAATTCTGGCAAAACAAGGAACACATAGGAAACATCGAAAATGTTAAGGGATACTTTTATCGCTCGGTAAGATCCATGATCCTTAATCATATCAAAAGCAGTCAGCTAAAAGCCTCAAAGCTGGAGGCTATGCCTGAGCCAGATCTTGAGTTTTCGAAAGAAGACATTATGCTTATCCAGGAGGTTGATGTGGAAGCCAGTCGTGCAATGGCTGCAGCCCTGAATAAATTGCCAGCCAGCCAACGGGAGGTCGTCTATATGCATTTTTATGAGGAACTGGAGTACACGCAGATCGCCGAAATTACAGGGACAAAGTACCAATCGGTTGTTAACAACGTTTACAGAGCTGTTCAGGTGTTAAGAGAAGTTAGCATTCTAAAAAATATATGTGCGCTGTAACCTTCAAAAATTAACTTTAGGAAAAACAATTACAACTTTTTAAGTAGGACATAAATATATATTAGGAATATTAGTTAAAATAAAATACATTTGACATGGCATGAGTATATAAATCAATCTACCTTGTCATATCGTTATGAAGAGAAATAATACTTCTAAAGAAGAAATTGAAGAACAGCTCCCTTTCTCTTTCAAAAAGAAAGTAATTTCTACTGAGAAGATAAAAGAACACTGGCAGAGAATAGCTGATAAGATAGCCGCGACAACTGATTCTCCTGCCTCAGATGCCGACGAAAAGAAAATTCCCTGATCCGGGCAACAAGCTGCGTTAAGCTGAACCGTTACACCTCCCTGTCTCATAAACCGATAAACACCTGGCAATATGAGTATGTAACCGGATTTCCCCTGTCTTATCCATATGAAGATAAATCCTGCTTACCTATTTCTTTTAATAGGCTGCATATACTGTAAAACCACAATAGCCAGGCAGAGGGATAGGGCGAAGAGTCACCCCTACCTATTATACACCAACGACCGGATTGACCATGCCAGGCAACAAATAAGGAAAGATACTGCGTTTGCCTATTCCTGGGATGCTATAAAAGCCAGATGTGACCAGGCCTTAGCGCAGAGAAAAGGTGGAGATATGGAGGCGTTCAGTCTGGCCTACCGGATGACTGGTGAGCGAAAATACGCTGAACAGGCTAAGCAATTATTGATCGGCCTCAGTAGCCAGAAAGCCTGGGATGGGATGGATGACCGTACACCCCGATGGAACTCAGGATTAGGAACTGCACATAAGAATTTTGCAGCAGCCGTCACTTTTGATGCTATTTACGATACACTTTCTGAAAAAGAAAGAAAGGATATTGCAAGGAGGATCGTGATACTGGGGATTGAGCCTTCATTGCGCGACTGGTTGTCTAAAGACAACAGGATCCACTCCTTAAATTCTATGGGGCATAACTGGTGGAGTGCAGTGGTATTTGAAGCTGGTATCGCCGCTCTTGCAGTGATGAACGATATACCTGAAGCTAAAACCTGGGCAAACGACGTGATGCAGAGTAGCAAAGAATGGTTTGCTTTTGCCGGAAGTGTACTGGAGAATAAACCTTCAAATTTTGATGCCGATGGTGGATTTTATGAAAGTGTGAGCTATGCCAATTTTGGTGTCTCAGAGTATTTGATGTTTCGTTTGGCCTGGACCAATGCTTTCGGGCCAGTAAAAATGCCTTATGATCAATTGCTGGAAAAAACGATGGACTGGTTTATGAACAGTTCCTATCCTAATTCGCAGGCTTTAATGTCGCTCAATTTCGGTGATTCCAATCCCTACGCCAACGGCGACCGGCCGGTTAAGCTGATGCTTGCTTTGGGATTTAAAAATAAAAATTACAACTGGTACCTGAAGCAGGTTGAAAACAGCAGGCACGGGGAAGATTTAAGGATAAGCAGTCCCCTGGGCTTACTGTACTCCCCGGGTAAAATACCTTTTCCTCAAACGCCCGACCTGCCTCCATCTGCCATTTACAAGGATATGGGCTGGGCAATGCTGAGGTCGTCATGGGCCAAAAATGCAACCCTGCTTGGGGTTAAGTCGGGCTTTACCTGGAACCATGCACATGCAGATGCAGGTTCTTTTATCCTCTACCATAAAGGGAAGAACCTGTTAACTGATGGAGGGAACGTCAGCTATGGCAGTCCGGAATACAGCAGCTATTCAGTGCGTAGCGAGGCCCATAATGTGATGCTGTTTAACGGGAAGGCGCAAAACCCGCAGGACCAGTATTATGCGGTGAAAAACAGCGGACATCTGTACAATTTGATGGATGGCGGAAACATCAAATACATTTTGGCGGATGCGCAGGGGCCGACATCAGAAAATTTCTTAAGGAACTATCGCAGTTTTTTCTGGGTGGGGAATGTGATCCTGGTGATTGACGATGTGAAGGCTTATGAACAGGGCCGGTTTGAGTGGTTGTTACATTATGCAAATACCATAAAGAAAAAAGGAATAGATCTGGAGTTGGAGAACGATTCGGCACGGGTACTGGTACGCCCACTGTTTCCCGAAACATTGCCTAATGGCTATCCGCATGATTTTCCTGAAAAGATGCGGATGGAAGAGCGAATGGGGGTTAAAGATCATGATCCGAAAACCAAGGTGCCTTACTATGCCATTTATCCACCGGAAAGTTACAGGCAGACTAAATTTATCAATGCTATCATATTGCTGGATGACAGCAATGAGGCTCTTGAAACGTCAACCGGTTCTTCTGGTGCCGTAGCGCCCTCATTGAGGGCAAATCTTCCAAAGATTGAAAAGCTGGAAGGCAAAGATTATATCGGTGTTCGTATGACACAGAGCGGGAAGGTGACTGATCTCTATTTTAACCTGCTTGCAGACGGAAGACTGATGCACAGGAATAGCAATAACAATATTAACGGATGGGAAACTGATGCATATCTTTTGGCGCTGACTTACCCTGAAAGCAGTAAAGTACCTACTCCTGCAAATGTGGAAAGCTATTTTGTAGCCAATGGGAGTTATGTAAGAAAAGCGAATGAAACCGTGCTTCATTCGCTTTCAAAAGTATTTATGATCAGTGATTACCGGGGCAGTAAAGCCGAAGTTATTTTACAGGGACAACCGCTGATCAGGGCAGAGCTAAAACTGAATGCCAGGCCAGGTCAGCTGGTGCTGAATGGCAGGCATTCTGAAGTGGCTTATGAAAAAGGGAGGCTGATCTTAAATGTCAATTAGGATCAGCAGCCTGGTTTACCACCATTTTAAGGGAAGTTCGATCTGATCTACCGAGCTTACAATCAGGTCTGGTTTGAAGGCATAATTTGTCAGGTGTTCTTTTTTAGCTATGCCCGACAGCACAAGTACGGTTTTATACCCCATTTGTGCACCGCCCTGTATATCCGTCTCCATAGTATCACCGATTACAGTGGTTTCTGCAGTTTCGAGTCCCAGGTATTTACGGGCAGAACGCATCATTACCGGACTTGGCTTACCAATTACAAAAGCCTTGCGGCCTGTGGCTTCTTCAATCATGGCAGTCGTTGCAGCAATACCAAGATTATTCCATCCCGGTTTCTTTGGTGAGGGGTCGCGGTTGGTGGTGATGAATTTTGCTCCCGCAAGGATCATATCGACAGCGCGCTGAACCATTTCAAGGGTAAAGTTCCGCCCTTCTCCAAGGACAACAAATTCCGGATCAGTATTGACCAGGTTGATGCCATTTTCGTGCAGACTGGTCAGTAAGCCCCCCTCACCCAGCACATAGGCCGTGCCTTGTGTGCCCTGGTCACCCAGAAACTTACCAGTGGCCATTGCACTCGTATAAATGTGGTTCTCTGTCACTTCAATGCCAAGGTGTCTCAGTTTCCTCACTGAGTCCAGCCTGGTACGCTGACTGTTATTCGTCATAAACGTGAAAGGGATATTCTCTTTAAGCAAGCCGGCAATAAATTTATCTGCGCCTTCAATTAAATTTTCTCCGCTATAGATGACACCATCCATGTCAATCAAAAGTCCGTGTTTCATGTACTGTTATGTTATAATTTATGGTAAAAAGCCTGCCCGTTCATGGTACGCAAATATAGTGTTCTAAATTAGTTTTTTTGCTTTTCTATGCTTTTAAACCCGGCGATAAAATGCGGTAAATCTGAGCCGGCAAACGGAAATATGAGGTTCACCATTTTGACCAGTCCTGCTTTTGAAACCGGATTACATATCCGTTACCCTTCCTGGGCTGCAGATGGGGTGGTACTAAAAGTAAATAACAGGGTGCTGCAGGTAAAGCAGAAGCCGGGAACTTACCTGGTCATAAAACGCAAATGGAAGACAGGCGATAAGGTAGAAGTTACTTATCCAATGAAACTACATCTGGTTCCAACCAATGACAACCCAAATGTAGCAGCTGTTGCCGACGACCCTATAGTCCTTGCCCGAGAGATGGGAACAAGGGGGATGAAATCGCCGGCGCCATCTTCAAATCCAAAATTATACAACGACTATTACACTTACGATTATAATGTTCCTTCCGACATTATTAGCTCCCTAACCTTAAACCAGAATAATCCAACATCCGGGATTATGGCTATAAGGGGAAAACCACTTACTTTTAAAACGCTGAAAGAAGGTGTGACACTCAGGCCTTTGTTTGACATTCACCGGGAACGGTACGTGGTTTATTGGCATTTAACCAATAGCGTTCCATGAATTCAGACCGGCTTTTTTAAAAGTGGGAGCTGCCTATTGATCATTTGTTCCTCTGTTGCGAAAATTTTGTAGAATTATTTTGAAATTAGAATATTTTATCTACATTTACAGTGAGAGCGTTAATTTAAGCGGGATTCGTCTTCGGACTTGAGTCCCGCTTTCTTTTTAATTCATTTTCCGGCTCAATGATTTTCGATTGATACATTATACAGTTCGTACCAATCCTGGTGATCCAGGTTTATGGTAAACGCATTGGCAGCATTTCTGATTCGTTGCTCATTGGTCGTGCCAATTAGGGGCAATGCTCCTAACTTAACCAGCCATGCTACAGCAAGTGATTCGATGTTTGCGTTATATTTTACACTTAGTTCTTCCAGCTTTTCGCGTACTTTAAGGGCCTGTGCATCAGTTCCCGCAGCAATTCTGCCTTCAGCAAGTGGAGCATAGGCCAGCGGACGCATATAGCGTTGTTTGATATAATCAATCTGACCATTATCAAGCGCCTGTGTACGGAGCAGATTCAGTTCAATATGGTTGGTTACAATGGGTTTTGTTAAATAAGAAGCCAAAAGCTGGTGCTGAAAAACAGAGAAATTCGCCACGCCAATACTTTTTATCTTTCCTGAATCTTTTAACTTTTCCAGAATCAGGGCTGTTTCTTCAAGGTTGGAGATGGCATCCAGCTTATCCAGTAAAAAGATATCGAGGTAATCGGTCCTTAATTTTCTTAAGGATGATTCAACGCTTTTGGTGATATGCGCTGCAGAAGTATCGTAATGTTTAACGCGGATGTCAGGATTCTGGGCATGGGGCACCCTTAATCCACATTTGCTGAACAATACAACCTCGTCCCTTTTAAAGGCTCCTTCTTGAAGCAGCTCACCAAACAATTCCTCGCATTTGTAATTGCCATAGGCATCACCATGTTCAAAAGTATTAATACCCAATTCCAGACACAGCTCTACTGTTCTTTTCAAGACATTGGCAGCATCTTTTACCCCATCCCATCGGTAAAAACCGTAAACTGCAGGAGAAACTTTCGGGCCTGCGTCCCCCATGTATATTTTTTGCATATCTTAGATCTTAGCTAACCGGGCTCAAGGTCGCTTTTTTTGCCGAATATATCAAAATTAAGACAGGGTTTCGTATAGGTCCTGAAGCAGGTCAAACCTTGCTTTGTAACTGAACTGTGCTTTTTCCAGTACCCGCTTCGCTGCAATATTTTTCCTGTTTACGACAGCACCTATTCCCTGGATTCCCTGGCCAGTTAAAGCAGCTATAACCCGGGGCAGCATCCTGGTCATCACGTAACCGCCGCTTGCGGCACCATGAAGGTAAAACTCTATAAAATAGGGATAGGCGTGGATGCTATAATGTTCTCTTGCCAGATCCGGCGAAATCAGGTCTATCAGGCCAATGACTTTCCCTTGTTTTTTATCCCTAATGAAGTGAATATAATTTCGATGAGCATGGTAGTTGATCATCTGGGCCTGAAGAAACAGTTCTGCTTCCTGAATACTCGATAACCTTTTAAAAGGAATATATTTTAAGGTCTGCTCATCGGAAAGGATCACATAAATGTCTGCTACCAGTTCATCATAACGTTCAAGGTCTTCCGGGCGCAGCGGGTGTATCATCAGTTCTTCAGTCTCAATAAATATAGGTTTCAGCATAAATAATTTCCGGAATAGGGTATCATCTTCAAAATTTCAAATGTATCAATCTAAGCCGATTGTTTTGTTATGTTTAGGGCATAATTTTTTTTCGGACAAAGGTTCAACTCCAGCCGGATATCTACCCGGTCGAAAAAGTATGATTCAATGAGTATAATTTTAGAAACTGCTTGTCTTACTCGTAACGAAATACAAATGATTATGATGAAATTCGACTTAAAGGCGGTCAGCATGGGAATAGCAGGGTTGTTAGCACTGGTCTCTTTTAACGGATGTGCCCAGCTAAATTCTTCAAAGTCCATCGTCTATTGCGCAGCTCAGGCCAGTAAAACTTTAAAACTGATTCCGCGAGACAGTATAAAT
>CBFGNP010000149.1:0-8162 GCA_965650095.1 uncultured Pedobacter sp.
TTCTGTTAACGGCGCTGCGAGGATACCCTCACCTATCATGTATTCATCTGAAAGATTAAAGGTGTTCTTATCCTCAGGGTAATCCATGACCAATGCACGAAATGGAGGTATACCTTTAAAATGGTAATCAGCAAAAGCATTATACAAATACGGGATGAGGCTCATTCTGAACTCGAATAGTTTCCGGATATCGGCCTCAACCTCCTTAGCATTATCCATCAATTGGCCGGCATTATTTTTATCAATATTAATCTGCAGCCAGGGCGGGTTTTGGAGATACCAGGAATTGAATAGTGTTTGTGCCGAGAGTACTGCCGTTTGACTACGACGCATAAAATCTTTTATCGAATTAGATTCTCTTACTTCCGGAGACCATATCATACCCGAAAAACCAGCATTCAAGGTCATTTTAATATATTGGTCATGGTCATAGGTATCGCTATATAAAGCAGCAGGATAGGAGGATGCAAATGCATTAGAACCGCGGACATCAAGGTAGGTACGCTTGTTTGAGCGCTTGTAAATATCATACACCGTTTTTTGATAAAGCAAGCCGAAAAGTTGATGCATCTGCTCCCCATCAATCCCCGATGGAAACTGGCTAAGTTCGGGAAAACTCCAGGAGTTGCTGCCAAATGCGATATTGGAGTTATCACATTCGTCCATTTTAAAGCCTGAGATCCCTTGTTTTACAAAGCTTTCATCATGATAATCGGCAAAAATCCGGCGCGCCGAACTGTCGGCGAAATCAGGAACTAGGCCCCGCCAGACCAGGTAATCACCCGAATGTGGTTTCAAAGGCTCATAAAGCGGTGACTCCGGTGACACAAAAGCATGTTCCCATAAATTTATCTGAAACCCCTGATCTTTCATGGTCGCAATAAATTTGGGCGGATCGGGGAAAAATTTTTTTGACCAGACATACGAGCATGAGTAGGCCGCAGTTTGCCATTTAGGCTCGATTCCCATCACATCGCAGGGAATATGATTGTCGCGAAAATATGCTCCCATTTTTATAACTTGCTGTTGGTTGAAATCGGCTTTTACACGATATTTAATACCTAAGCCCCAAATAGCAGGCAATGCACCACCTCCTGAAAATAAATTGTACCGCTGCATGACATTTTTCAGGTCCGGGCCTTCAAAAACAAAAACTTCTATTCCTTTTGCACCAGGCACATCCACGGTTACATTGCCTGGTACTTTGTCAGGGCTTTTATATAACTCATCAACAGAATTTGCCTCTTTTTGGCCATGGTGTACCGCTTTTTTTTCTGCTTTTTTCGTCGCGGTTCCACAATAAAAAGTGGTGTATCGCGAGGTATTAATCAATATTCCGTAGCCTTTATTTGATACGTAAAAGGTTGTTGGGCCATGTGTATAACCGACATTATTTAATGGATTGTCGTTGATGATCGGTCTTACTTTTAAACCTCTTTGGTTAAAAGAGCCCAGCTGCATGCCAAAACCGTAAAGCTGTTCGCTATTCTCCAATGGGATCTCCACCACTATGCCCCTATCATTGGCAGTAATCGTGATATCAGCGAGCTTAAAAGGCAATCTGCCGGCAGGCAACTTATCGAGGGCTGCCTTCATTGGTAAAGCATCACAAAAAGCATATGGCGTAAATTTATCCGGCTGTCCTGCTGATATCTTGTAAATACCAGCTGAAAGGCTGGTAACCTGTGCAAATGTTCGAATAGCAGTGGCCTGTAATATCAGGAAAAGGGTAAGCGCAATAATTTTGTTCTTTTTCATCAGAATATATTTGTTTTTTAACGGTTATGAAGCTTGCATAAGCTTATTCATTGTGTTTTGTAAGCTTGTAAGCTTATGCAGGTTTCATATAAGATGTGTATTCCAGATAGGAACTATTAAATAATTATTAAATATTATCAGGGAGCTTTTTTTAAACCTTCCCATCTTACCACCCAGGAGCCATCTTTTGGCCAGCCAGGTTCATGAATGTTTTTATCACCATCCCAGCCGGCGGTCATTAATGCCACTGCGTACAATAAACCACCGTTGGAAGGGAAATAAGGATAAGGATTACCCCCGCCTACTAAACCGTGCTCATCGAATCCGAATTTTTTAGACGGGTGTAATAACAGGTCGACAGCTTGTTTGGGATGCCCTAATCTGGCTGCAGACATGGCGACCATTGGAAAGTCCCATCCCCAGCCGGTATCATATTTCCAGACCTCCTGCACCTTTTGGAAAGTGTTTTCCATGATCTGTCTGTTTACACCATTTCCTGGCAGTACGCCTAAAACGCCGGTCATCGCCGGATGTTCGAAATTAAAATCGGTCCACATATTATGGATGCCTTCCCATTGTTCATAGCGGTTATCTTTAACCGGTAATGGGGCTAAGTTTTTGAGTACATTTTCCCATTTCGGTTTTGGCGGCAGACCTGGTCTTTTCCGCCACTGTATTGCTGTTTGCAGACCAAAGCGCCAATAAGCCAAGTCAAAGGCCGGGTTCTGAGTTGTTAGCGGTTCATTGTTTTCCGAAACCACCCTTATCGGTGGCCCCAGTATATATTGTTTACGGCTTGTATCCAGAAAAGCATAAGAAGCTAAGAAATCAGCTGTTTTTTCGACGATCTGATCCCATTTTTTAAGCGTTTGTAACGTGGGGTGTGCCCGGTAGTCAAGTTCGGCAAAAAAGATGGGATGTGGCTGTTGCCATACCAACCAGGCGTGGTTTAAATCCGGCCATTCTCTACCATCCGGCCCTGTGCATTTGGGCCATCTGGCTCCATCATAGCCTTGCAATTCGGCCCGTTTAATTGACGATGTTAAGTTGTCTGAGTAGACATGAAGACTTTTATTCAATAGTGGCCAGCGATCCCATAGTGCATAGTGAGCAGCGTGCCACCAGTACATTTCATAATGGAAGCGTCCGTACCAACTATTATTGACGAGTCCCGTCTCCTGGGGCGGAAAGTTTCCTGCCGCATTAATGGCCATTACATATTGGGAAAGAATGATTCGCCGTTCCAGTTCAAACCAACGCGGGTCCTTACTTTGAGACAGATCTATGGCGGCTCCACTTTTCCAGAATGCAGCCCAGTGCATACGGCTCCGGAGCTTGATCTCAGCAAATGAGGGTAGGCTGCCGGTGAGCCTGGAAGGAGAAAAGGAAAAGATGTAAGCAATTTCCTTATTTTTTCCATCCGGAAAAAAAACATAACTGTGCTCACCTTCTTTTTTTACAGTGCCGCTACCCGACCACTTGCAAGCCACATGGTAATTGGTTTGATCCAATTGGCGGTCAAATAATGCCGAATTGCTGTTTTTTAACGTAAAGCGCGTTTGGTGTAATAGTGGGCTTTGATAATCTGAACCATTGCTAAAATACTTTAAATTCGCATAAGGAAACTTTAAAAAGACACCTAAACGGCCTTGTCGAATAAGATCCGATTCGATATTAAAGCTTAAAATATCCTTATTCGGATCACATATAGAAGTAACTTTAACTTTTTCTCCTTCCAGAATAAAATTGCTTTCCACAATGCCCGTCCATAGATCTACGTATTGAACAGGCTCCTGCAGATCATTCTGTTGCGCGGAACTGCCGTCATTTTTTTTTATAATTAATCCGATCCTTCCGAGGTTAAATCGGTGTGGATTACTGGACAACCACTGGGTCAATTCGCTCTGACGACGGTCAGGCAGATCGTAACCGACCATCCGGCCATGGGTTTCCACCAAGGTTTGTTTGAAGTCGCCAGGCTGCATACCTTTAGGCGGAGGGGTGCTATGCCAGCTCCATTGCGACATCGTGGTAAATTGGTCGTTAAACGTTTGCATCCCGGTAATATCAAACCCATAAGCAAAGTTACCATTGCCCACTTGGGTTGGCCCCTCGGATTTAGCATTAGTAATTTTTAGATTATGGCGACTAACTAATGCATGTCGATCAATAGTTCCCGGGGTAAGGTGTTGCGCTTGTACACTTACCCCACTAAGAATAAATAACAATAGAACGGACTTCTTTTTTATACACGCATTCAAACTTAAAAAAGTAATAATCATTTTAAATAAATAAGAAATGGAAGAATATAATAAGGCGGTTGCATGAACAACCGCCTTATTATATATGAGTTGAATTTATTGATATCCAAGGTTTTGCCTAATCGAACCTTGACTTTTGTCTACTTCTGCACGTGCGAACGGCATCAGATACTGATGTTCCAAAAATTTACTATCCCTCAATTTAACAATATTGTAGGTTTTTGTCCCGTTGGCCAGTTTAACGATATCCATGCGCAGAAGTGGCTGGTTCAATTCTACAGTTGCTATCTTCCATCGGCGAACATCAAAGAACCTTTGCTCTTCAAAGGCAAGTTCTACCCTTCGCTCATTCTGTATGCGGCTTCTGAGCGCTTCACCCGTATCCGTAACCGGCGGCATGTGTACACTTGCACGGCTCCTTACCAAATTCAGGTATTCCCTCGCTGTGCCCTCATCATCCAATTCAAATTTTGCTTCAGCATAATTCAACAATACCTCGGCATAGCGAAAGAAGATCCAGGGATTAGTAGGTCTTACACTGGACCCTGAAGGAGGAATGCTTTCTACCAAAAACTTCTTGAAATTATAAGAAGTAAGCGAGGCATTAAAGCCTGAACTGCTTTCCGGGGAGTCCTGCCCTCCATGAAACGTTTCTGTTACCCTGCCAGCCCAAACAGAACCGTCGTGCAGGATTGAAGCATCGAACCTTGGATCGCGACCACTGTATGGGTTGGCCGGATCATAACCAGAACCCGGATTTAAGACCAGGGTACCGTCATTTTGTACAAGGTAGGGTTGTTTTCCGGTAGCTAACATCTCATAAGCATTCACAAGATTCTGCGACGGATTATCTGACCCATAACCATTAGAGCCGTTACGCCCCTGTTCAAGATTAAAACCAGTGCCTCCGGTATTGTTAGCTTGTGTAAACTGACGTGCGAAAATAACCTCTTTGTTATTACTCAAGAAAGTTGCCTGATAATCGTCATTTAATTCATAGCCAACGTCAAGCAGTGCGGCTGCAGCGTCTGCAGCTGCCTGCCACTTTGCTCGATCATGACCTGGATTATTTAGCGCACTGGCGGCATAAAGTAATACACGTGCTTTTAATGCAAGGCAGGCATTCTTTGAAGCTCTGCCTAACTCAGCAGCCGGTTGATCGGCAGGCAGTAATTTTGCTGCATCATCAAGTTCCGCTACGATGAATTTCACACAGTCATCATAAGAAGCTTGTGAAACTGCAAAATCATCACGAAGACCAAAAACTTTGGTGATCAACGGAACACTGCCATACCGCCATATCAAATTTGCATAAATGTAGGCCCTGATAAATTTCATTTCGCCCGTAGTACTATTTTTAAAGCTTGCTTCGCCCGGAGCCGCGTCAATCTTAGAAAAAAATATGTTGATACTACGGATATACCCATAAGCGAAATTGAAATAGTTGATTTTGTTAGAAAGTCCGGCAACATTATCCTGTGTTAGTTCGCCTCTTTGTAATACAGACAGATTACCAGAGCCATGTATGTTGAAAGTCTCATCAGATGCCGAGGATAGCAAATCCTGCTGAAATCCATGCTGCATAGAATTATAAGCTGAATTCACATATAATTGCATCAGAGCGGGGTCGGTCCAGGTATCTGCCTCGGATATTTTATCCAAAGGTGTCAGGTCCAGCTTATTACACGAACTCGCAGTAAAAATAATAAGTATGCTATAAAATATCTTTTTCATCAGTATATAGTTTGAGGTTTAATGGGGATGAAGCTTGCAAAGCTTATTCATCGTGTTTTGTAAATGTTAAGCTTATGCAGGTTTCATGTTCTTTAGTTTATAAGGTTACGTTAACTCCGAAGTTAATTACCCGTTGTGGCGGATAGTACCAGTAATCATTTGTTTCCGGATCAAATCCCAGGTCCTTCATGTGGTCATAGATGACGAATAAATTACTGCCGCTAACTGAAAACCGTAAATTTTTTACACCAATTTTTCCGGTTACAACTTTCGGCAGGTTATAGCCTAACTCGACATTTTTAAATCTCAAGAAGCCTGCGTTAAGCAACCATTGCGTAGAAGTCTGTGTATTATTATTAAACAGTTCATAACTGGCCCGGGGTTTTGTGGCGTTGGTATTCTCAGGTGTCCAGCGTCCGTCGGCACGCCAGTCAAGGAAATTACCTAATGAATAACTCATTACGGGGAAATAGCCCCCAAAATACTGCTTAGCATTCGCTTGTCCTTGAAGCAATACCGACAGATCAAAGTTTTTATATTCCAGGTTCGCGGTAAAACCAAAGGTCATCTGCGGCGCATTGTTTTGGTCAATACGAATTCTATCCAATGCATCGATCTTGCCGTCACTATTTACATCCTCATATTTAATATCACCTGGCTTCGCATTCAGATAATGTGGGTAACTATCTATCGCTGCCTGATCAGGAAAAATGCCAATTGCGTTATAATATAATGCAGAACCTATAGGGCGACCTGTTGCCAATTGATAAGGCATGGCGGCAGGTTGTTCATCACTAAAGATCACTTTGTTTTTGGCGAAAGCGATATTCCCTGAGAAGTTATACTTAAACTCATGCGCGTTGCTGGTATGAGAAAGGACCAATTCAAATCCTTTATTATCCACGATACCGATATTTTCATCCGGCAGTGCTAAACCGGTATAAGCAGGAATTATCGCTGTACGCCTGGTTAAAATATCTGATCTCCTGGTTTTAAAATAATCAAATGTTACACCAAGAAAACCGTCCCAAAAGGTTGCATCTAACCCAATATTTCCCGTCTTTGCTCGTTCCCAGGTGATATCAGGATTGGGTGCTCCGGTTTGGACCAGGCCGGTAACATCGTTGCCGCCTATTACGTAGTTACTACCGAAACCATAAGTGGTTAAGTACTGAAAGGAACTGACCAGGTCATTGCCCATAATTCCATATGAGGCCCTGACTTTCAAATCATTTATAAACTTAAATCTCTTCATGAACTTCTCTTCCGATAATCTCCAGCCCGCTGAAGCACTCGGGAAATTTCCCCATCTCTTTTGCGCCGCGAAATTTGGCGATCCGTCCCGCCTTAATGTGAATTCTGCCAGGTATTTGCCTGCATAATCGTAGTTTATTCTGCCAAAGTAATTTTTTCTGGCACCCTGTGTTGCAGAGCCATCGTTACCTTGTTTAGATTTGTCACTACTGCCAGCGAATATTTGTGGTATCACGGTGGAAACAAAGTCGCTGCGATAAGCCACATCAAAATTATTCCTGGTAGTTTGCTGTTCGTAGCCAACAAATGCTTTTAAATTATGGAGCCCAAATGCACGCTCGTAATTAACCCTGGAGGTCAGGTAAAATAAAGATCCAAGAGCCGTCCGATCGTTCAGGTCTGCCAGATCGGAGCCCATCCCTGAACGTCCGCGGGTATACTCACCAGTCGTTTCGTTCTTATAGTAGACAAAAGTTGGCTTTTGAAAGGTCTTAGTAAAAACGCTGTTCGGGTCGTAACTTCCACTGCCATTTATCGACAAACCACTTACCCAGGGTAGTGCCCAATTAAAAAACAAGGTACTTTGGAACGTAGTTGTACGCACGTCCTGATTACCGTTATTATCATTCACCCAATTAAGTATGCTTTCATTACCACGGTTGGGCTGAGGTAAATCAGTGCCCGGCCAGAAGGGCTGCCAGTTGGGCTGATATAGGAAAATGTGGCTGTTAAGATTATTGGCCCCCTGATAAGGGAAATGGTTGCTATCAAATCGTCCGGACAAATTCATTCCTATTTTGAAATTATCTGTGATCTGGACATCAACGTTCGACCGGATATTATACTGCCTGATCTTTTCGGTTCCACCATTATACTGACCGTCCTGCATAACCTCTCCGAAGGATAGAAAATAGGTTGTACCGTTATTGCCTCCGGTTACAGACAAATTAGTTCTGTGCTGTTGCGTCCAGTTTTTAACGATAAATTTATACCAGTCTGTGTTTGGGTAATTCGGATCAGAACTGTTCTGATACTTATTCAACTCATCGTCTGTGTACCTTGGATTTCTACCTTCTCCCCTCTCGATCTCATTATAAACATTACCGAAAGTATAAGAATCAGCCATGATGGGATTCCTTGTCGGCTGAGTAAAAC
>CBFGNP010000150.1:0-8112 GCA_965650095.1 uncultured Pedobacter sp.
TTAGTACCTGATCCGTATCAAATACATAAAGCATATAGCATATCTTTTTCTCCAGTGTGGAATCAATGGTTTTAGAAAAGGTATACTTATCTTGTGCAATACCTGCATTTGCCAGAAATAAGAATAATACCAGACTAAAAAAATATTGTTTCATGAGCTTATAATTTTTTTAATACCAATTAGGGTTTTGCCTAAGCGCTTTGTTCAAAATTAACTCGTTCGCTGGCAACGGATATAGATAATCCCTGGTCTCATCAAATTTCTTCACAAGATTAGCGTGGACAATGATATTCCCCTCAGTCTCATTGCTCAAAGCTTTATCCGGTTTAATGATCAGATATTGCAAACCAGGAGTGGTAGGCGACGGACGGGTATCTAATACCGCAATGTCATTTTTTCCATCTTTGTCTAAGTCAAATACTCCTTTTGCGGGATAATAAGCCCCTTTAAACGGCTCTGCCAACAGGTGACCTTCTTTCCACCTCATCAGGTCATAATATCTAAATCCTTCCATAGCGAGTTCTATTCTCCTCTCCCTCCTGACTTCGAGTATCAATAGATCGTTGGTATGGATATATTGAGACTGGATGATTGGATCTGCTGTAATGCTATTTACAATCAATTTTGGCATCCCTACACGCATACGTACCAGATTTACAGAACGATCGGCTTCCGTTTGTGTGAGTTGCTGGAGTTCTGCCTTTGCTTCTGCATAATTTAATAAAACTTCTGCAAATCGAAAAATCGGCAGTGGTGTATAGGCGGCCGCATCCTGGTCAGGAGTGGATACGAACTTAATATTCTGATATCCCGTTAGGGCGTTTCCATAATCGGGCACCAGTGGGGCTGTCGAAGGCGCAACACCAATCCGTCTGTAACCAGGTGTACGGATGCTTTGTGCAAGCCGCGGATCCCTGTTTTCCACCTCGTTCCAAAAAGGAATTTGCTGGTAGTTAGGAAGAGAAGAGAACGGTTTACCATCGCTTAATTGATAGCTATCAATCAAAGATTTTGTTAAACCTGGATTGCCTCGTGTAGGAGAAGTGAAAATTTGATTTAATGGCTGTGATTTATTTACGGAAAGACCATACAAAACAGACAGGATGAATTCATCTGCATTCGGGCTCTGGGCGGAAAACAGGTTCAAATATACCGATGAAGACGCGCCAGTCGCAAGCTTGTATGGACCTGTCCGCATGAGAATATCTGCTGCATCTGCTGCCTTCTCTAATAATGCATTTGCCGATCCTTGCAAATTAAATTCATCATGGTATTTTCTGAAGGTTCCCTCAAAAAGACAGATTCTTGCCTTTAACGCCAATGCCGTCCACTTGCTTACCCTTGTCGGACTTTTTGCGACACGCAGGTGAGCAATCGCAAAATCAAGATCTGCAATAATCGAATCAGCTACAAGTGTACGTGGATCTCTTGCTTTGTAGAGCTCAGGGCTTTGCTCAGTCAGTGATTTATTATAAAATGGCACATCACCAAATCGTTTTAATTTTTCAAAGTAAAAGTGAGCTCTGAAAAATCTGGCTATGCCCTGGTAGTGATTTCGCGCTTCCTGAGGAATGACGGGTTTGTTGAAATTTTCCAGAAAATAATTAATATTATAAAGCTGCGTCCAGGTCCATCCTGCAGCAGCTGCATCGGTGGGCACTCTTCTGTTTCCTGAAACCAGTTCATCTACTGCAGATACATTTACATTATCGCTTGAAAAGTCACCGGTAACGAGATTCTCTTCCGGCAAATACGAATAGAACCCATTCGTATAAAGTTCCAGATCTTTTTCTGAGGTAAAAAATTTCTCAGGACTTATTTCACTTAATGGACTGCGTTCCAAAAAATCATCTTTACAGCCACTAGATAAGATAATCATTAACAGAAATAATGTAAAGGTTTTTAATAAATTCTTCATAAGTACAGTATTATAAGTTTATTTCTAGTCCAAAAGTGAATGTTCGTTGTATTGGGTAAACGAATCCGGCCCCATTAACGCGGCTGGCATCTACCTCGTCGTTTATTCCTTCCGGGTCAAATGCTTTAGAAAGCTTGGTAAACTCATATAGATTTTGTCCTGAGAAGAATATTTTCGCACTATTTATCTTAACACCTTTTAACCAGTTGGCTGGCAGCGTATAACCAACGACCAGACTTTTTATGCGCAGATAAGCAGCATCTTGCAAATAACGGGTCTGCCGCGCTCCTAATTCCCTATCAGTTGTCAAAGCCTCGTAAGCACGAAGTCTGGGAAAATAAGCATCTGGATTTTCCGGAGTCCAGTAATTATTATAAATATGCTCATAAACGGGCTGGTTCCAGCGGTTATAAAAGCCCCAGAAGACAGCCGATTCAACACCTGGCCAGAATTCCCTTTGCCCTACTCCCTGTAAAAAGACATCGACGGAAAAATTGGCAAAGTTAAATCCCGTACTAATGCCATACGAGTACCGGGGAGTGGTGTTTCCGATCACCCGCATATCGCCGGGATCATCGACCGTGTTTTTGCCCATATCTATTCTTCCATCTCCGTTTGTATCTTCAAACTTGATATCGCCGGCGAGCGGCTTTCCTGGAAATAAGTGTAATTTAGACTGATCAGCATGCGTGGCAGATTCCTGATCTGTTTTAAAGAAACCAAGCGTTTTATATCCCCAGATCTCGCCGATCTCCATACCCTCATAATAATCCGTGAGTAACTTGTTGGGATTATCGTAACGGGTAATCACTGAGCGGTTATCGGCAACAACAATAGAGACATTATAAGAAAAGGGTTTACTCAGAAACTTAAACTGATCGTTCCAGCCCAGAGAAAGTTCCCATCCTTTGGTAGACAGGTCGGCTGCATTGGCCTTGGGTTCTCCAGTACCCAGTACTGCTGGCAATGTTCTTCCTTTGGTAAGCATGTTCTTGGTTTTACGCTCAAACCAGTCAAAGCAAAGATTAAACCGATTTTTTAGGGCCGACAGGTCAAATCCGAAATTGAGCGTACTGGCAGTTTCCCAGGTCAGACTTTGTGGGATCAGATTTGGTGCATTAACTGCAAGCGGTAACTGGCCGCCCGCATCCAATAGGTCCGTTGAAGTATAAGGAGTTATCGTACTGATGTAAGCATAGTTATCAACCAGTTGATTACCCAGTGAGCCGTAAGATGCCCGGAGTTTAACGATGTCAAACGCAGCGGCCAAGGGCTTAAAAAACTTTTCCTTTGAAACTACCCATCCTGCCGATATGGAAGGAAAAAATCCATATTGTTTTGATCGCTCAAAACGCGAGGTACCATCATACCGGCCAATAAACTCAAGCAGGTAGCGATCTTTCAAATCATAATTCAGACGGGCAAAAATTCCTCTGAGCGCCCATTCATATTGATTTCCCCCAATAGTTGATATCCCGTTCGTTAAATTTAAAGAACCCAGTTCTTTCGTGATATTCTCGTCCCGACGTGCGCTCATTTTTTTGTATTTATTGAGTTCCTGGTTAAACCCGACGAGTCCTTTAATATGATGGTCACCAAACCTTTGTTCATATTCTGTAAAAAGGTTGACGATTTGATTTATATTTTCCGAAAAAGTACCCGAATAATAATCGGGATTAGTAAAATTGACCACACTGTTCAATCTGTTTTCATATTTCATTCTGAAATATTGGATGTCATTTTGAGTTTGTGTCTGGAAATAAGTATAATCACCATTAATATGAAGTTTATTGCCAAAAAAGTTGGTCTGAAACCCTAAGGTATTTTTAAGTACGCGACCATTGTTAACAGAGCGGCCGGCATCCTGAAGCTGTCCGAATACAGACATTCCTGCGAGTGTATAATTTCCATTTGCAGTCCGTATCGCCTCATAAGGATTGGCATATAAGGACAGATACCTGTACACATTGTATCCTCCATCGGTTACGAACTTATTTGGAGAATCGTAGATCCCCTGCGAAAACTCTGCATTGTTATAAATTTTGATCCAGTCAGCCACCTGGTTATCTACTTTAAGCCTTACACTTGTCCGCGTATATTCATCTGTTGCTGTTTTGAAGATGCCATTTTGCTTCTCCCTACCTAAAGACAGATAATATCCTGTACCTCCTTTTGAGCCCGATAAACTCAGGTAGTTCTTTGAAAAAGGCGCATTTTCATTGTAAAACTCATCATACCAATCCGTGTTGGCACCACGAATAAAATTACCTGAGGCATTAGCGCCAAGCTCAGGTAATGAGGGATTGGCATTTCTCTGTTCCAGATAATTAATAATGTTCAGCATATCTGGGGCATCGGTACCAATATATCCTCTGTATGCTTCGTTTTGAATTTTCGCTGCTGCTAAAGGATCTTTAATTACCTGAGGAATGCGTGTTGGTGAACCCACTCCAAAATTATTGGTGTACCTGATCTGGGGTTTTCCCTCTTTTGCTTTCTTTGTCGTGACCAGAATAACCCCAAATGCCGCCCGCGCACCATAGATTGCTGCTGAAGCCGCATCCTTTAATACGGATACACTTTCCACATCTTCCGGATTTACCAAATTAATGTCCCCGGGAGTACCGTCTATCAATATCAAAGCACTACCACCATTGATCGAGGTCGTACCCCGTAAGTTAAAACTCCCGCCTCTGTTAAGCTGACCGTCGCCAAAAGTAATATTGAGGTTAGGAATTGCACCCTGTAAACCCTGAGCGATATTGGTTATAGGACGGTTCTTGAAAACCTCTTCGCCTACCTGTGCAACCGATCCGGTAATTCTTGATCTTTTTTGCGTGCTATAACCAACCACCACCACATCATCCAAAGATTTGGAGTCGGCTTCCAGATTAGCATTGACGACCTGTCTCTTTCCTATGGCAATTTCCTTTGATTTAAACCCGATATAACTAAAGATCAGGATCCCACCGGTTTCAGGAACCGATAATTTGTAAAAACCATCCGAATTTGTAGCGGTCGCAATTGAGGTACCTTTCAATTCAACTTTAGCTCCGGGCAGAGCCTGGCCGGTGCCAAGCTCAGTAACTTTACCGGAAATCACGATCTCAGGCATATTGTCTGCCATCCTTACTGTTTTCGTTGATCCGATAAATGGAACAGCGACAAGTAAGATAACTAAACAGGCAATCCCCCGACCCACACCTTTAAGTAATTTTAAATTCATATTTTGGATATTAAGTGAAATAACAATGCGTAGTTATGCGGTTTATAAATCAAATATAAAAGCATAAAACCGCAAATGGAAATTTTTACTGTTATTTTTTTAATATTTTTTTACAGATATATCGCTACGAGACAGAATGATAGATTTTTTCTTATATTTGCCTGTATAGACAAATCATTTTTATGCGGTTTTAAACGATTCAAATCCGCAACCTTATCAATTCAACCAGATGATCAACTATGATTAAGGAAGAGCGTCATAAAATTATTATGCGGGAAATTAATCTGCATAACAAAGTGTTTTCAGCAGATCTTGCAGCATTGTTAAACATATCAGATGATACCGTTCGCCGGGATTTGAATGAATTAATTGCTAGCAACCAGGTATTAAAAATTCATGGCGGTGCAATCAGCAAGTCGTTTGTTACGCCCTTTATTACAGATAGTAATGTTTATGCGCTGGAAGCCAAGCAAAAAATTGCTCAAAAAACAACACATCTTTTAAAAAATGACATGGTCATTTTAACAGAAGGCGGCACCACCATAATTGAATTTGCAAAATCTATACCCAGAAATCTAAAAGCAACCTTCTTCACCATTAGTCCTCAGGTGGCGATTACACTCGCGGATCACGAAAATCTGGAGGTCATCACCATAGGCGGCAGGTTAAACAAAAATGCCAACCTGCATACGGGCTCAAGCGTGATCAATGAGCTGTCCGGACTCAAGGTCGACCTATGTCTTCTAGGCGCAAATGCTTTTTCTGTTCCCGACGGACTTTCAGACATGGACTGGGAGATCGTACAGGTCAAAAAGGCGATTATCCGTTCTTCAAAAAAAGTAGCCGTGTTAAGTATTTCAGAAAAATTAAACACTTCACAAAGGATTCAAATCTGCGACATCAGTAACATCAATTATTTAATCACGGAACTTCCCCCGGACGATCATTTCTTATCACTTTACTGGAATACTGAGCTTAAAGTCATATAAGAAATTGTCACAGCCCGTTTAAACTGAGGGAAAAGAAATTTTATCATAGGCTGGCTGGCTGACCGATTCCAGTTCTACAGACAAGATCTTCAGGAGCTCCATTTGCTCAGAAATATTTTGCCCCCTTTCCGCCAGTAATATGGAGGTAATTATGGAATTGATCCTAAACACCAGCGATTGAACCTCATAAGCAGACTGAATATTTATTTTTTTTCTTCCCGGCTCAAGCAACATATACTGCAGTGACTCAGACAAGAGTGCCAGCTGGGTATGTGCATTTTTTCTCGCCAATTTCAGCGCGTTTCCCTGCCCTTTACCGCTACGCCCATCCAGTACTTTACCCAAATAAATCTGATTTGCATGAATTGCATCAGTCACCAGGCCTTTCAGCTGACTGCGCTCCCACACCGGAAACAGGTAAACGCCTCCAAAGGCGATCGCACAGCCTGCAATGGTATAATATAAACGTTCAGAAAAAATATGACTGGTATGTCCCTGGTAAAGACTCAGGCAGATCACTACCGCCGGAGTGATACAAGCAACGCTTGTAATATAATTGAGCCTGTTAAAGGCAAAGAAACCCAATAGAAATACGGCAGACAGTACCAACAGCACAACAACCGATTTTATGACCAGTAACAGCAATAGGCCTATGATAAGCCCGCAAAGCGTCCCTGTTAACCGTTCTACATTGCGCTTCCAGGTAATCCCAAACTTTGGCCTGGCCACAATCACAATGGTCAGCAATATCCAGTAACTGTATTTTTCGGAAGGGAAAATTAAGGTCAGTAAATAAGCAATAAAAAAAGAAAAGGCCAGTCGGAGTGAAAAGCGGAACACAGGTGATTTAAAGGAAAAATGCTTTAGTATCTCTCCTAACTTTAGAGGCTGTACAGGTAAAAATGCTTTGTAGGCAGGCATTTCCGATACCTGATCTGTAAAAGTGTGGTCCAATGGTGCATCAGTTCGTATCTCCCTGATGTCAGCTGCAATCTCTTCCAGATTCTTCAGGATGCGCATCAGGATCAAAGATTGACGCTCCGCAACCCTGGCGGCGATCGCCTGTAATTCATCTTTTAACAGATTAAACTTTTCTATGCTTGCGTCTTGATCTCTGAGCTTTCGGGGAAGTAAAAAGACCTTACTTACTTTATCCAGATCAGCAGCGAGAAGATTGATCAGTTTAACAATATGAGGTAGCGCGCCGGCCGGCAACAATTTGCTCCTGATCTCTGCATAATCATAATGAATTGCAGTTACCTGCTCGTAAAGTTCAATGATCCTTATCGCAGTGCGCAGCATCCGTTCTCCTTTCTGATGATGCAGTTTCATAGCCCCCGAATCACTCAGCAAAAGGTTTCGTACCTGGTCCTGCTTCTGGCTCACTTTAATGTGTAAGGCGATGGTCTGCTGGTATGCCTCTTCCAAAGGCTCATCTACATCATAACACTTTGCTTTCACCCGTAAAAAATCAGCGGTACTGGTCATGCATTCAAACACCGCATGGTCAAGCGATCGGTAAGGCCATATAGAGATCTGAATCAGGCTGATCAGGTAAAACCAGCAAGCACCCAGAAAGATATACACACTTAGGACAAGCGGTTTATCGGAATGCAATCCCAACAAGAACGTACTCAGTATAATCGCCATAGTCCCGGTCAGCCCTGCCCTGCCACCAAAAATGGCCAGCATGGACAACAGGAAGGTGACCACTAAGAAAGCGACTGCAGTATATCCCCGTTCACTGAGAAGGCTGGTAAAGATCAGGGCAGTACAGAAGAAAACACTGATGCTCAAAAAAGCAGTTTTGAACTTATGCATCCTGTTGCCAGGCATGTCTGTTAAACTGATCAATAGCGCCCCTACACCCATACCAAGCGCGGCTTGCTCATTGTCCAAATGAAAGAACAGTAAGATTGGGGCAACAATGATCAGCGTATTGCGTAAAGCATCCGTAAAGTATTCCCCTAGCAAAAACT
>CBFGNP010000151.1:0-8054 GCA_965650095.1 uncultured Pedobacter sp.
AATTATAGATGACAACGAAGATATCTTGGAATTTTTATCTGAAGTTCTTGTCGATACCTATACCCTCCACCTGGCCGCCGATGGGGAAATTGCGCAGGATATCCTGGATAGAGAGATTGTCGACCTCATCATATCAGATATCATGATGCCCGGAACAGACGGTTTCGAGCTTTGCCTGCTCGTAAAATCCAATGTGGAATACTGCCATATACCTGTCGTGTTGTTAACCTCACAAAACACGTATAAAGCACACATTGATAGCCTTGAAGTTGGTGCCGACCTCTATATCCAAAAACCATTTTCTCCTGAACTGCTACGGCTGCAAATCGCCAATCTGCTTAAGAACCGGTTAAAAATAAAAGTGCATTTTGCGAGCTCGCCCTTTGAAGATGTACGTGTAATGGCACATTCAAAAACTGATGAAGCCTTCCTGAAGAAGCTGGACGAGTACATCCGCAAAAATATCAAAGACCCGAATATTGATATTGATCAGCTTGCAGAACACATGAACATGAGCCGCCCTACTTTTTACCGTAAGATAAAATCCCTTTCCTCGTTATCTCCAAAGGAACTGATCGATATTACACGCCTTAAAAAAGCTACGCGACTCATTGCACAAAATGAATTCACCTTGTTCGAAATTGCTAAACTGGTAGGCTACAGCAGCCAAAGCCTCTTTAATAAAAATTTCCAAAAGTACTTTAATGTTACTCCACTGGAATATATCAATTCGTTGTCTAAGGATATCGACCTTCAAAAAGGATTAAACTGAGCGGCCCATATTCAACCCTTTTAATTAAATTAATTTCATTCGCCTACAGGGATAGCCATGTCAACACCAGTCGCGGTAGCGACACCAAAGTTCGGTGAACCATCAGTGTTCCAGGTGATCTTTTGCATCCTGGGTGTTCTTGACCCATTGGTCGTACCGGGTACACTTCGCGCATGGTATATAAACCAGTTCTCTTTTCGCAACACGCCATTCGGGTCAGTATAGCTGCTGCTGAAAAAACCATTGTGCCCTGGTCCATAAACGGAGTTCGCATCATTTCTAACAAATACCTGTTTCTTATTGATCCAATCGGTAGCTACTGTAGGATTACCTCCGGCTTTCAGCTGTATCTGTCCAAGACAGTAGTCGTCGCTGCTGTAGCGGCTGGCCGAATAGATGATAAACACGGGGCTGCTGCCATCTTTTTGCAGCATGATCGGCCCTTCATTAACGCCCGCTCCCAGGGAGTTAGGCTCATGCTTTTCCCAGTTGTTCGTTGGTGATGATATTTTTACCCTCGGGCCGTTTATCGTCCAGGGGTTTGACATAGTCGCCAGATAAATGTATTGTTTGTACCTGGATGCTGTACTTTCCCATCCCGACCAGATAAAATAATTGGCCGATCCTATCGTCAGCACCGAACCATCAATAGCCCATTGATCGGTTGAATCGAATATTTTGCCCTTAAAAGTCCATGGTCCGGTCATAGGGTCTGCATTTGCATTTTCCAATACATACATGCGATGGGTATCACCGGTTCCGTCATTGGCAGCAAAATAGAGATACCATTTGCCTGAAAGATAGTGCAATTCAGGGGCCCATATATTGGAAGAATAAGCGGTGCCAGCAGGTGGTGTCCACACCACAGTTTCTGTAGCTGTTGACAACAATGACATCGACGTCGTTTTTCTAAGGCCTATTTTATTGCCCCTGGTATACATGAAATAATAATAGCCATCTTTTTGTGCTACGTAGGGGTCTGGTCTGCTTGCCTCGATCAGCGGGTTTTGAAAATTGACGTTATGGAAATTAAACAGATCCTGTGTGCCGGTAACGGTACTTTTTTGCCTGATCTTCGTTCCGGGCGTATTATTTTCCGGGTCTACGACCATTTTCATGCCGGTCGCTTTATTCGTAAGCGAGTACACATTGTTACTGCCTGAATAGGCAATTGACCAGCGTTGAGCATCAGTAAGATCGTCGCTGCCCTGTTGCAGGATAGCTCCGGATGTTGATGAGGGAGACTCCAAACATTTGTTGCTGGTTACATTGACCAGTTTGTAGTAAGTCGCATCCATTTTTACGAGTGTCCATTTCTGGCCATTGTTGGGAAACCAGGACCACTGCTGGATCTTCGCATTCTCAGCTGTTGAATTGCCCGTTACCTCGACTACCGGACCGCCAGGTGAAGATGACACACCGCGAATCCGATATGTGGCCCCATCAATTAGCGTACCCAGCGGCGGAGCAGCGTTAATCCCTGCATTCACGCTTTCTAAACGTTCCAGACCAGGATCGGCCGCTGCCTTTGTAAGTTCTTTTTGACAGCCAGTCCCCAACAATAGGATGACGGCCGCCAGTTTGGTAAACGATCTCATATTCATAAATAAAATTTATTTACACTGCAATAAGCATTTGTAGCTGGAAAATAAATTGCAGTATGGTTTATATTTGGTTAGTTGCTAATCAAAGTAAAGGAATGGTGTTTGTTAAATCTGATCATCTTTTTGTCGAAATGTCTCATTTTTTTCGGATATAAGTAGCTGTCACTCAGGGAGTATTTGAAAGCCTAAAAGGATGTTCGTTTTTCTGCTGGCTGTCGCAGGCTCGATCCGAACAAAACAGCAATGCGCCGGTAAAATGAGACAAAACGGCAAAGAATTGATCAGATCCGGCAACAGAAGTTAACTACTTTGCCGTAAAAAATTATAAACGCACATGAGGAACCTATTCACCTTCTTTTTCTTTTCTTTTTTCATAATCAGTACGGCGACGGCACAAAGTCGCTGGACGCCGGAGCAGGCAAATGCCTGGTATAAAAAACAGCCCTGGATAACAGGCTGCAATTTTCAGCCTTCTACCGCAATTAATCAGTTAGAAATGTTCCAGGCTGATACTTTTGATCCGGAGACATTAGACAAAGAACTGGGATGGGCTGAGGAATTAGGATTCAACACCATGAGAGTATTCTTACACCATGTAGCCTGGACCTCTGACAAGGAGGGTTTCAAGAAACGCTTAGATCAATACCTGGATATTTCCACAAAGCATAAGATCAGGACGATGCTGGTCTTTTTTGATGATTGCTGGAATGATAAGTACCAGGCAGGAAAACAGCCGGAGCCTAAGCCCGGGGTTCATAATAGTGGTTGGGTGAGGGACCCGGGTACCGATATCCGCAACAATCCTGATAGTTTAAAAATGCTCGAGCGTTATGTAAAGGACGTCATGATAACCTATAAAAACGACAGCCGGGTGTTGATGTGGGACCTTTACAATGAGCCTGGTAACAGCCAATATGTAGAGAAGAGCCTGCCTTTATTGAAATTGGTTTTCGGATGGGCAAAAACGGTGAATCCCAGCCAGCCGATCACTTCAGGTATCTGGAGTTTTGGTGCTAACTTCGACAACCTGAATAAATTCCAGCTGGAAAACTCTGATGTGATTACCTACCACCACTACGGTTATGTTGACGCACACCTCAGAAAGATCGAAGAGCTTAAGCAATATAAGCGTCCCCTGGTATGTACCGAGTATATGGCCAGGAAGAACGGTAGTTTATTCCAGACCGTTATGCCAATGTTGAAAGCACAAAATGTAGGTGCGGTGCACTGGGGTTTTGTTTCAGGAAAAACCAATACGATCTTCGCCTGGGATACACCCAGACCTGATGGCAAGGAACCTGAGCTTTGGTTCCACGATATCTACAAAAAAGACAAAACGCCTTTCAGTAAAAATGAAATCCAGGTTATCAAATCGCTGACAAGCAAGAAATAACATAAAAAAGTGCCCACGCTGCAGGGCGCTTTTTTATTAACTGTTGCCCTTAGGCTCTCCATATGAGGACAGCGGCCCGTTTACCCGAAAATCTGGTTTTATAAAGTACAAACATCAAAGTGGTCAGCATCCCGATCAGGCCGGCAATACCTACCGCCAGCTTCGGACCAAAGGCATGCGCGCCCCAGCCGATCAGTAGACTGCCAATAGGGATCATCCCTTGATAGGCCATTACATAATAACTGATGGCCCTGCCCCTCATTTCCGGATTGGCATGTGTCTGGATATACGTATTGATCGCGGAGGTTTGAGCCATCATGCCCAGCCCGCTTAACGTCATAAATGCAAGTGCCAGAGGTAAGACAGAAGCATAAGACAGCAAGACGAGGCTCAAGCCAAATATTCCACTCGCAAGGATCGTGATCTTCATCAATGGCTTTGCTGATTTTAAATTGGCCAGGTACATGGCACTGATTACCGATCCGAAGCCAGCCGCACTTTCAAACCAGCTGAACGTACCTGCGCCACCATTAAAAACATCTTTGGCAAAAATAGGCATTAAAGTGTTGAACGGGATGACAAATAAGCTGCTGATGCCGATCATAATGATCATGCTGCTCAGTTCTTTGTCTCCCGAAATGTATTTGAATCCCTCTTCCAGTTCAGTCCAGATGCTTTTTTGTCCATGAGGAATTACGGAAAGGTTTAGCTTCATCATCAGCAGACAGGCGAGGACTGGAATATAACTTACAAAATTCCCGGCAAAACAAAAGGTTTCGCCAAAAGTACTAAGGATAACACCGGCAATTGCCGGACCTACGATCCGTGCAAGGTTGGCCATGGTAGAATTTAATGCAATAGCATTTGGTAGATCTGTTTTATCTTCTACCATCTCGACCATCAGCGACTGGCGACAGGTTACGTCAAAAGCATTGATGATGCCTTGAAGAAGGCTTAATGCAATGATGACAGGAATGTTATAATATTTGAAAAAGATAATCGCAGCTAAAGCACCCGCCTGTGCCATAGAGATGACCTGTGTAATCAGTAGGATTTTATATTTGTTATGCCTGTCTATCAAACTGCCCGCGTACGGAGACAGCACTAATGAAGGGATTAGACTTACAAAACCCACCAGACCAAGTAGGATCGCCGAGCCCGTTAGGCGGTAAACGAGCCAGCTCACCGCAGTCTTCTGCATCCAGGTGCCGATAAGGGAAATGGATTGCCCATAAAAGAAGAGTTTAAAATTACGGTACTTTAAAGATCTGAACATAGGTGTGTTTATTTTTGATGCTTGCTGCAAATTTCGGTATAAGATTTAAATAGGTAAAATTGATTGTTTTAATGCTATTGATTAGTTTTACCGATGGATAGGTGTAATTTATGGAACTAAGACAGATCAACTATTTTATTAAGGCTGCCGAGCTATTGCATTTTACGGATGCGGCTGCAGCTAGTTTTGTTACCCAATCTACCCTTTCTCAGCAGATCAAGCAACTCGAAGAGGAGCTGGGTACCTTGCTGTTTTACCGGCTGGGAAAGCAAGTGCGGCTCACGGAAGCAGGAGAGGTCTTCCTCGGCCATGCCAGACAGGTTATCCTCGACGTAAAGAAATCCCGACAGGCTATTCTTGAATTGAATAACCTTGTTATTGGTGATTTGAAAATCGGGGTAACCTATGCTTTCAGCTCGATGCTGCTTCCGGCGCTGGCACCCTTTTCATCCAAATACCCCGGAATAAAAATTGTGGTTGAATATGGCCCGGCACTTGAACTGGAGCATAAACTGAAACAGGGAGAACTGGATGTGATCCTGGCCTTTCATGACCAGTCCGACAACGACGATCTGAGCCTGGAAATGGAACACCTTTTTTCGTCAAGGATCATGATGGTCGTGTCCAGGAAACACCCCCTGGCGGATCTTAAAAAGATCTCTTTGGTTGATCTGGCTAAAGTGGAGCTGATCCTGCCGAGCAAAGGCTTCAGTTCGAGGGATCTCCTGAACGAACTGTTCAGAAAAGGCCGCCTTATACCACAGATCAAAATTGAAATGAACGATGTACATTCGCTCCTGTCCATGGTGGAGGAGGGCAATTGGGCAACCATTATCAATGAGAAGGCCATTATCACCTGGGAAACTCTGGTGGCTATCCCAATCTCAGGAAAAGAATATTATAAACAGGCCTTTATCCTATGGCAAAAAGGTGGGTACCGGAAAAAATCGGCCACCTTATTTGTAGACGAGTTGATCCGAACCTTTCTGGGTTCATAAGCCTCCCTTGCCTCCTTACTTCGGAAAGCCTGTAGTACCCGTTGCTGATTGCTTCATAGGCCCTGATTTTCTGGGCGATTCTCCCCATTTGTCCTCAAAATAAACAAGATCATCCACGATGAGGTCCGACGAGTTTTTAAGTTTAATGACCGTAGGATTTCCAGCAGCCCGAACCAGTTTGATGCCCGACAATTCTGCACCGCTTACATCATCAAGGAATATCGCATACCTGCTGTCGCGTTTTTCATAATTAAATGAGCTGTTTTTTATACTAAGTCCCTTAACGTGACGTGCCCAGATCCCATACGATGGCTGAACTTTAAGGTTGGCCACATTGTATTGGCCAACGCCAAGTTCCGGTGCCAGCTTAATGGTGTCAGATGCCGGATTTCCTCCTTTAACGAGGACATGCACATCGCTGAACCGGATATTTTTAATATAACCGGTATGTAATCCGTTTGGCAGTTTGAAATCCAGGCCTCCCGTAACAGTCTCGGGATCCGGAAGTTTATACCCCGCAATAATCGGGGTAGCTTTATCCTGTTTTCCGTCATAGCCCCTCCAACGGCCATTCTTTCCTCCGTATGAACTGCCGCCATATACTTCAGCGATGTCCACACCGTTCAGTATAATATTTTCCACTTTTCCAATATTCACATTTTTAACCAGCAGCTCATCATGCTTTATCCCATTTTCCGTAAAGACATACCGGCCGACACTTGAGCCAAGGATGCGGCCACGGTTAGAGATAGAAATGAAAAATGGTGCCCTGGTTCTGTACATCTCGGATCTGGAATGCAGCTTTCCGGTATGACCACAATTTAAATGGATGTCGCTGATATGCGCACCATCATTTGTCGATATGGAAAAACCCGCCTTATTGGCCCCGAGCACATAAATGTTGTCTACACAAATGTCCTTTATGTCATCAGCCGTTTCAGACCCGATCTGAAAAAGGTTGCAATTGGTATCACCGATAATATTGCGGACTTTATAGTTCCTTGCCGGACGCGTAAAGCCTAAAGCGCAGTCTGATCCGGGTTTTATGATGTCATCCGAGCTGACTTTTGAATAAATATTTGTGGCCGTAACGTTATTGCAGCCCATGAAATCATAAATGTCCCTGGCATTGGACTGGTTCTCTTTTGCAAAATAAGTGTTGTGAACATGAATGTTATCTGTGCCTGTTGCCAGTAATGCGAAGTGTCCGGCGCGGTCAATTCTTAACATATTGCTCACATCGGTTATTTTTGAGCCGTCCTTCGCAATGTAATACGGCTCATCTTCTTTCGGATCATACCAAAGATCCTCCGGGCGGTAAATGCCTCCGATTTCGAGGTTGGTGCAAAGCTTTAAACTGAACATTTTGTCCGCGCGGTTATCTGGTGCATTGTTCATCACTTTGTCGCCGGTCACCAAATTGCCATTACCGGTGATCAGCCCGTTGCCAATTATTTTTACGTTGTCAAGCCTTTCGCCAAAAAACATCGCGTTCTTAAAATAATGATGTCCGACATCCTGTTTGGTCATATAATTTTCCGGATCGGCATAAGGACCGGGGTCAGTAGGAGAAAGACCCGATCGGTATTGCTTATCACTAAACCAGGTCGATTCCGGCACATCAGCACCTTTAATTGCGCTAATTGTTGCATCTTTATGAAGAAAGAGACAGACATTGCTTTTCAACAGCACTGTTCTTACGTTATAAACTCCTGCAGTAAACATCAGCGTACCACCACCTGTTTGATTTAAAAATTCGATGGCTTCATTTATTCCCCGCGTGTCGTCAGTCCGGCCATCACCTTTTACCCCAAAGCTTTTCACATCCATCTTTCCGGAATAGTATTTAATCTCGTTTGAAAAACCTTTGTTAGGGCCATTTTTAACAAGTAGCTTAAATGTGTATGTTTTTTGTGGCTGTAAACCCGAAATAGCAGCTGTTCTTTTTTTTGTGTTAATCACTGCAGCAGCAGGCTTCCAGATTTTACCCTTGTCTGTCGATTGCATTAAG
>CBFGNP010000152.1:0-8047 GCA_965650095.1 uncultured Pedobacter sp.
CAGGTGTTCAGCCTGTTAAATTCCACACCGAACCAGGCTGTTAAACCAGGCAGCGTATGCTCATCCGGTTGATGAACATAAACATGCAGCAGCGTATTGTTTATGCCTTCCGTAAAAAACTTGTCGCCGCGCTTTTTAAACATTGCCGGATAACGCGAAAAGGGACTGCCGGCAGCAGTAAAAGATTCCGCCGATACTTTGGTCTTTCCATATATATGGGCCGACGATGAGGCTGCCCGGTTTTCAATGTCGCCAAGATCTCCTTCGCTCCAAAATTCGCCGGCTATTTCATCAGACTGGCCACCATACTGCAGAAACTCGCCCGGAAAACCCCAGTGCCCGTAGTTTTCGAGCCAGGTGGTTAAACCAAATTGATGACTGATGTCTTGCAGACCACCTACATATTTATAAGAAACGTCATCTGCTACCAACCTCCGCAGATCCCAAAGAAAACGATCAGAAATATCCTCACTTCCCACTACCCTACCCTGTAATACCGGCATATAAGGGGTTGGGTTATATTTATAAGTCTGCTGAAATTCATTGATTAAATTGTCTGTCCAATTTTGGCTGCCAGTTTCGTAACTGTCCTGAACAACTACCTTCCAGGTTTTGCGGTCTTCGGCTGGAATGCGTTTAATGATCTGCCCCAGGAAGGCCTTAAAATGATCGGCAACATGTTCCTTGCTCATCTTATCTACCTCCAGGCCACGGCCTTCTGGTGATGCAGGGGCATTCGTAACGTTGGTAGGTATCATGCCGGTGCGTTCAATGATCCAGGTTCCGGTGGGTATCTTCCAGTTTAGCGTACCATCTGCTGTCATGAACTTTGATAGGTCAACCACTTTATGAGGGTCAATGCTATATTGTGACCTTCCATTTTGTTGGGGCGCCCATTGGTAGGCCGCCCAATTAGGCTGAGGCGTCGGCCACATTTTCGCCAGCGATTTTTCCAGGAAATTCTCAACAACCGGGACTGCTGACAGCTTTACTTCAGCTAATCCCGAATTAGCGGTCACCTTTGTAAACACGACCCGGAAATCTTTAGCTGTACTTGCCGGTATAGAAATAGTTGCTGGCCCGTAAGGGGTAAAACCAGTATTTAAGGCCGGATTGCTGCGGTCTATGGAGAAATGCTTAAGGATAACATACGTGTTATTTACTTTTGATTGGATATTCCCTTCCAGATAAACCGGCATTTTTGTGGTATTTACCGTCAAGCTGCGTACGGTATAGGGCTTCTGAGTACTTATATCCAATGAAAACTGACTGTCCTTCTCTAAATAGATACTTGTTACTGGAATGTTATCGATCAAGTTATTAAGCGAATCATTAGCGGGCAGTGATGTTAATTTTGGTCTTAAAGCGCTGATGTCTCTTATATAATCGGCAGGCACCGGATAGGCGATAACTTTTACATCCTGAAAGTTTACTTGTGGTTTCACCAATTTTTCATTGAATGCCAATGGTCCTTTAACCATCACCTGCGAGGAGGTAAGATAACGCATTGCCTGCTGTGGTTTAACCCATGGCCCTCCGGATTGGCTCCACCCCGGGCTGTTAAATATACCTATTTCGATATTTAGCCTGGTAGCTGTTTTTAGTGCTGTGTGTAGAATATCCCACCATTCATCAGACAAAATCTTCACCTTTCCATAAGGCACCTCCTCCAGACCAATATTACCAATGAATGCCCGATTAATCCCCACTTTCTTCATGGCTTCCAGATCTTTCACAACCCCCTCTTTAGATATATTATCAGAAATCCAATACCAGTAAATACTTGTTTGTATGGAATCAGGAATCTTAATAAAACCTGTTTCAATAGCCTTTAGTCTTTGCGAGGAGTTTGGAAGCTGTTGAGCATTACAAACAGCCAAGCCTAAAAATATAGGGACTAATGATAAGCGTACTCCTTTAACTACTTGACACAGAACGTTCATAGATTAAAATTTAACAATAACCTGGTATAACCTGCAGATCAATAAAGATGCTAAGTTACCCAGGTTATTGATTATTAGTTAATTGTAACCGGGATTTTGCACCAAATTTGTATTTTTACCAAGTTCAGCTTGAGGTATAGGATATAACTCCAGCCTGGAGTTATATGTTCCTACTACTCCTCCAATCACCTGGCTTGGAACTTCTGCAGCTATCTCCTCTTGCAAGGTTCCCCATCTTCTGATGTCATAAACTGTGTTGAACTCTCCTGTCAGTTCAAGTCTGCGTTCAAGTCTTATTTTATTTACCATGTCATCTGCATTAAGATAAGCAGCCGCATGCGACCTTGTTCTCACCCTGTTTAAATGCGTTAGCGCCTCTCCAGGTTTACCGGTTTCATTCAACGCTTCGGCAAGGCATAATAAAACATCAGAAAAACGGAGTTGTATCATATCGATAGGATATGCCCATGGTACGCTTCCCTCAGGCCGAGGGGTACGGTCAAACTTCCCATAAACGATCCCCTGGTTAATGGTTCCATTACCAAATACAGCACCAGTTCTTTGGATGATATATTTCAATTTCGCAGGATCATACACAATATCGTCCCCCTTTAGCGCCTGACCTGCATTATCAGCAGCTTTATACTGTATAACACAGGTAAAATCTCTTCTGTCATCGGTAGGCTCAAATAACTGATAATATTTGTAGGTAACACCTGCCTGGCTTTGCTCAGAGTTGTTAACCAGACCAAGACCACCAAGAAAAAACGGCCATATACTGGCATTTTGATTAATGGAGCTATAAAAGTTACCAAACGCAAATACCACCTCCGAGTTTTTCTTGTTACTAGAAGAAAAGACATCAGTAAATTTAGGTTGCAGGCCAAAACCATATTTTGCTTCTTCAGCAGTACCGACAACCTCAGTTAGTATATCAACCGCCTTTTGATAATAAGCAGTATTGTTAAGCGGCTTTCCGGCCATGGTTAAATAAATTTTACCCAACATCGCCTTTGAGGTACCCGCGCTTATTCTCCCCGCATCTGCCCCAGTCCATTTATCAGGAAGGTTGCTTGCAGCAAAAAGCATATCAGCGATTAAAAAATCGTAGGTTTCCTGTAAGGTTGCTCTTTTACCATAGATAAGATCTGTTTGAGAAAGTGAGGTGATCTGTTGATCAACAATAGGTACCCCTCCAAAATTTCTTGCCAGGTCAAAGTACATATAGCCACGCAGGAACCTTGCCTCGGCAATGTATTTATCTGCTATTGTAGCGTCTGGTACAGCAACCAATGCATTAGCGATTACAGTGTTTGCTCTTGCAATCATTTTATAATCCTCAGTCCATATGGTAGCGAGTTGCAAGCCAGTATTATTTGATGACGTAGTGGCAAATTGGTTATGAGAATTAAAATAATCACCAAATTGTCCCATAGTAGCATATTTATGCCCTGTTTCTGAAGCACCAAACCTATTCCATGTATTCGTCCAATTCTCTACATAAGTACGATAGATTCCCAAAGTCGCCTTTTTCAACCCATCCTCGTTGTTAAATACATCTAAACTAGACAAAGAAGAGTAAGGTAATTCTTCGAGATTCTTCTTACAAGAGGAGTTGAAAACCATACAACTAACAACTGCTGTTGCTAAAATTGCTATTTTTATACGTTTCATATATGAGGTGATGTCTGGTTAAAAATTAGTTGAAAATCCGATAGTGAAGGTTCTGTTTGAAGGATAAGAACCGTAGTCAATACCTTGTTGTAGCAGAGATTGTCCATAAGCGCTAACCTCGGGGTCAAATCCGGTATACTTGGTTATCGTAAACAAGTTTGTTCCGGTTACAAATATCCTGGCATTTTTAATTATTTTATTGCTGGAAATATTATAATAAGCCGTGGCAGACTTCAATCTTACAAAACTGCCATTCTCCACCATTGCGGAGTTGATGTCGGTAAAAGGAATTTTCTTTTGTATACCAGGATACCTTTGATCGTTCGTGGGGTTAGTAGGTGTCCACCTGTTTTTATACCAATTCTCCGTCTGGTTAAAAAAGATATCATAGAAATCAGGTGTACCATTATTTAAATAAAAACCGGTAAGGTTTAACACATCATTCCCGTATGAACCGGTAAAGAACAAATTCACTCCGAAATTTTTGTAGCTGATATCATTGTTCCAACCGAAGGTAAAATCGGGAGTTGCTTTGCCAAGGACAGTCCTGTCGTTTGTTACATCTATCTTTCCGTCTTTATTGATGTCATCAAATTTCCATTGACCGGCTATCTGATCTGTTGCGATACCGGGGTATGGATATTTCGGCACACCGCCAACTATATCACCTGATTGCACAAGACCAATGATTCTTTCTCCATAAAACAATCCGAGTTCCTTTCCTGCCTGTAAAATCCCCGATACCCCTCCCTGCAGGTTGCCAGCTAAACTAACATATTGCGGAGCAGTGATCTCACCTAAGTTAAGCAGAAGATTATGGTTATGGGATACGGTTAATTTAGATGTCCAGTTGAAGCCTGTTTGGTTAACAATATTTGCCCCAAGTGTCAGCTCTACCCCTCTGTTTCTGATCGACCCATAGTTGTCGGTAACTGATACGAAACCTGACTGACTCGGCAACTGCCTTGGCTGTAAAAGACCTTCAGTAGTTTTATTATAATAGTCAAAGCTGATGTTGAATATATTTTTGATCAGGCTAAAATCTATCCCCAAATCCACTTGTTTGGTCCGTTCCCAGGAAAGGCTGGAATTGGGCAAATTATTTGGAAAGAGGACTGTATTTACCGATCCGTTACCAGTTCCTGTTTGATAAAATGCATTACCATATTGCGCTAATGAGGAGTATGGGCTTATCGCCTGACTTCCGGTTTCACCAAAAGATCCTCTGACTTTGGCATTGGTAAGCCAGCCCAGACCTTTCATGAACTCCTCCTCATTTAAATTCCAGGCAACTGCTACTGCAGGAAAAACACCGTATTTTTTATCTTCAGCAAAAGGGGAAGCGCCGTCTACACGAACCGATCCATTAAATACGTATTTGCGGTTAAAAGTATAATTAGCTCTGAAAAAGCCAGACTGAATGGTTCTTCCCTCTCTATAAGAGCCAACCGACTGAATGCGGGCACTACCAATGTTATCGATCCCGAAACCTGGAATATCAAAGCCTGATGACGAAGTATTTACTAGCCGCAAGTCTTCCGTGTTATACTCCACACCACCAGTTAAATTAAGATCATGGACCTGGTCAAATGTTTTTATATAATTCAAATAAGCATTGACATTGTAACTATAAGTATTGGAAGTAAAATTACTTCCTGTTCCATTCTGTGTATACCCCTGAGCAGTAGTTGCAGGAAAATATTGAATCCTTCGCGACAAACTCTGATTACTACCTGCACTCAATACAAATTGTAAACCCGGCGCCAGTTTGAAGTTATTCTCAAAATTAGCCACCAGGTAGTCACTATATAAATTATCCGATTTATCAAGGAGCGTAGTATATGGATTAGCAAAATAGTTACCCTCAGTAAAACCGGGGATTCCCGGCCCATTAAAGCCGGCGTAATCTACCGCTACAATTGGCGACGCCCGCAATGCATCCAGTATTGGTCCATCGTTAGCCGGAAACGCACGTGAATCCGAGATGGCCCTCGAGGTATTTTGTCTGACTAACGATAGTTGAGCTTTTATAGAATACCAGTTGTTGACATCACTGTTAACATTTGCCCGCACCGAAGCCCGGCTATTTTTTGAGCCTACTACACTTCCTTTATCGGCCAGATAATTCCCAGAAACATAATAATTGGTTTTATTTGCACCTCCAGAAACATTCAGGGACATATCTTGCGTTAAGCTAGTGCGCGTAATAGCCTTAAACCAGTCGGTACTGTTGGTTAGTCCTGCTACATCTGCCGCAGTAAAAGGAACCGGCTTGTTCAGGACTACAAATGCCTCATTAATCAATTGCGCAAATTCCCTGGCCGATGCCATTTTATAAGGATTGATGATATTTCCAAAAGTTGTCTTATTGATAAACTCCAGTTTACCTTCACCAGCTTTACCGGATTTTGTTTTGATCAGAATTACACCATTTGCTCCCCTTGACCCATAAATTGCGGTCGCAGCTGCATCTTTTAGTATTTCCATGCTTTCGATGTCATTAGGGTTTATACCGAAAAGCCCATTTTGAGAGGTACTGCCATAAGCATTACTCCCGGCCTCTTTATACGTTGATAATGGAAATCCATCTACTACATATAATGGCTGATTATCACCGCTCAGGGAGTTATTACCTCTAATCCTGATCACAGGCGCGGCACCCGGTTCACCAGAAGACTGCGTAACCTGAACACCCGACACCCTGCCCTGAAGGGCTTGATCGAAAGTGGTAATTACTGTATTCTGTAATTCTTTCGCAGATACACCTGAAGATGAAGTCGCCAGGTTAACCTTACTTTGCGATCCATACCCCACTACAACAATCTCATTTAATGCCTGTTTGGCCTCCTCCAACACAATATCAATAGTTGTACGGTTATTAACTTCCACTTGCTGGGTAATAAATCCGATATAGCTAAATACCAGTACACCACTACCATTTGGTAATTTAATAGCATACTTACCATCGGCACTAGTAACCACCCCACCAACTGCACCTTTAAGCTTAATCGTTACTCCAGGCATAGGCTTACCTTGCTTATCCGACACCACACCGCGCACATCAATATCATTGATAACTTTAGGGGGAAAGGACTTTTCATCTTCCTTAATAATTATCGTCTTATCGATTATTCTGTAAGTTAAGGGAAGACCTTCTAAGCAAATGCTCAATGCCTTTTCAAGGGTCATTTCCTTAAAATTAACATCCAGTTTCTGGGAATTCTTAATCAATTTGGGAGACCAAAAAACATTGTATCCGGTCTGTTTATTAATTTCCTTAAACACCTGTTTTAAGGTAGCATCTCTTTGAGTAAAGGTAATTTTTTGCCCAAATCCTGCAGCGCTCACCTGCATTAATGTGGCAAATACTAAAAAGAACGTAATCTTCATCATGCGAAGGATTTTTTGTATGTAGCCAGAGGGCATACAAATTTTTGTAGTAAAATTTTTATACATTTGGTTAGTCTGTTTAAGATTAAAATGGAACGACAAATTGCATTGAGGTTTAATCAGATCTAAATCAGGGACATCGCAAGTGTTCCTGATTTGCTTTTTTAAACCCATTGGTTTTAGTGTTAAGAGGTATTTTCTTTTTTCTTCATGTTTAAATTTGGTTAGGTTGTTTATTAATTTAGTTGGGTTATAGATTAAAATGGTTGGTTAGACTAGTGCCTTTTTTTACTAACTATGATTTTCCCGTCCTCAATATTAAATTTCGCATCGCCTGTTTCTTCCAGCATTTTCAGTAGACCAGAAACATTGGCAAAACGGGTTGTAACTGCAGCAAAAAGTTCATTTTTAAGGGATTCATCCTGATAGGTTACCTTTACATCATACCATCTGGCAATCTTTCTCATCACGCTTTCCAGTTTCTCATCATCGAAACGGAAGTATCCGTTTTTCCATGCTATGGCTTCTTCCGCATTTACTTCTGAAATACTAATACTCGCCGCTACATTAGCTTGCTGACCAGGCTTTAAGATTTTGGAGCTGTTGTTGGCGATAATTTTCACTGCGCCTTCCAGTAAAGTAGTTTTTGTACTCGCTTCATCTGAATAGGAATTAACATTAAAATGCGTTCCCAAAACTTCCAAAGTTTGCTTTTCTGTAGCAACTAAAAATGGTTTATTCTTGTCTTTAGCAACCTCAAAGTAAGCCTCGCCAATCAACTTTACCCTACGATCTCTGAGTGCAGCAAACGAAGCTGGATAGGTTAAAGATGATGCCGCATTGAGCCATACTTTGGTTCCATCAGGCAAAAGCACCTGGTATTGTCCCCCCTTCGGCGTTTCGATGCTATTGTAAGATGGACCATGGCTCATAGACGAACGTTCCTGGTCTTCAGTAACTTCATAAACAATTTGTCCATCAGCGGTTTTTTTGATTTTTATACCAGATTGTGTGGCAATCTCACCATTGACTGCATCGGT
>CBFGNP010000153.1:0-8014 GCA_965650095.1 uncultured Pedobacter sp.
ATAGAATTAATCCTGACCATTTGGAAAACGGTGCCCTGACTTAAAGCAAAGTAATCTGAAAGTCTTTTTTGCATTGAAATTGTTATAGAATAGACCGTTTGGTTTATTTTTGACCTCAGTAAATTGATCGTTATGAATAAGGCAGAGAGAACCAGGAAGTTTATCATTGAGCAGTCAGCTCCAATTATCAATAAAAAGGGAATGGCCGGGACTTCAATGAGTGATATTATGGCTGCGACAAAATTGGCCAAAGGTGGCATTTACGGCAATTTCGAAAGCAAGGACGAGATCTGTCTGGAGTCCTTTTTATATCTGTCAGACAATCTTTCTTTCCGCTTGGATAGGGCGGTCGCCCAGGGAACAACTGCAAAAACGAAATTTTTTTACCTGTTGGATGGATATAAAGCCAACAGGAGCATGGAAGGGGGATGTCCTTTGCTGAACTTCGGTGTTGAAGCTGATGATACGCATCCGGATATGAAAGCATATGTAAAGAAGGCGATCCTTAACGCTCAAAGCAGAATTTTTAACATCTTGACAGAGGGAATTGAGAAGAAAGAGTTAAGCATTGATATGGACCCGAAGAAATTCAGCATAAAAGTTTTCGCGATGATCGAAGGCGCCATATTATGCAGGAGAGTTTTAGAAAATGATGAACAGATGAGTGCTGTTATGGATGAGATAGAAAAAGAATTTGAAGCCTATGTGCTGTAGTTTTTTTTGATCATAAAAAGACCGAACGGTCTATTTAATAAGTAAACAAATAATTAATCGTAATATAAATTAAGAAAACAATGTCAAAAGTAATTTTTATAACAGGAGCAGGCAGAGGATTTGGAAATATCTGGACAAAAGGAATGCTCGAACGCGGTGATCGTGTGGTCGCAACGGCCAGAGATCTGGCTGCGCTGGATGATTTAGTTGAACAATACGGGGAGCAGATTTTGCCCTTGCAGTTAGATGTGACTGATCGCGAGGCTTGCTTTAATGCGGTCAATGTAGCCAGGGAACACTTCGGACGGATTGATGTACTCATCAATAATGCAGGTTATGGCCTGTTTGGTACCGTTGAGGAAACCACAGAGCAGGAAGCCAGGGATCAGATGGAGCCTAATTTTTTTGGTGTGCTTTGGCTTACTCAGGCCGTATTGCCGGTAATGCGTGCTCAGCAGTCCGGACATATCATTCAGGTATCAAGTTATTTAGGTTTGGTCACTGTGCCGGTATTGGGGATTTACAATGCATCGAAGTTCGCTGTCGAAGGTTTAACTGAGACACTTGCCTCAGAGGTAAAGTCCTTCGGGATTCACGTTTCTCTTGTTGAGCCCAATGGCTATGAAACAAGTTGGTCCGGAAGCTCCGCTTTTAAAACAAAGAACATGGACATTTATAATCCTGTAAAGGCATCCCTGCAGGAGGCGATAGCTGTTCCAGGGCTCTTTGGACAACCGCAGGCAACAATGCAAGCGCTGTTTAAATTGATAGACGCGGCCAACCCGCCATTGCGTCTCTTGCTGGGCGCCTTTGCTTACCCGGTAGTAAAAGAAGTTTATGAAGAACGTCTGGCCAGTTTTGAAGAGTGGAAGGATGTTTCTGAGGCTGCTCACGGAAAATAAGAAAATGAAAGTTTTAAAAGATAACCACCAGGGCTTTAGTACCGTACTGGCCCTGGCCCTGATCCCTTTATCGGGATTCGCAACAGATATTTATCTGCCCTCACTTCCGGCTATGGCTAAAGACCTGCATGTGTCCACCTCGGCCATTCAGCTTTCTTTGGTGTTGTTTATGTTCAGCACGGGGGTAAGCCAGCTTTTTATTGGGAGTATTCTGGATAGTTTCGGGCGATTTAAAATCAGTATCGTTTCACTGGCGCTTTTTTCTTTAACCAGTTTTGTGATCGCCCTGGTTCCGGATATTCATGTAATTTATGCCATGCGGATCATCCAGGGCATTACCATCGCGTTGATTGTTGTAGGCAAGCGGGCATATTTTGTGGACCTCTACTCCGGCGAAAAGTTAAAAGGGTATATCAGCTTGTTTGCTATTATCTGGGCATGTGCTCCGATAATGGCGCCGTTTTTAGGTGGTTACCTACAGAGCGTTTTCGGCTGGAAGTCAAATTTTTACTTCCTGGGTGCACTATCGTTGATTTTCCTGATCCTGGAGTTGATATACAGTGGGGAGTCCCTGAAACATTTTCATCCCTTCAAAGCTAAACCGATCGCCATGGCTTATAGCAATATGCTGAAAACGGTTGATTTTACCGTCGGCCTCATAATAATTGGTCTGTGTTTCGGTTTAGTAGTAATCTATAGTTTGTCCAGCCCGTTTATTATTGAACGTGTGTTCGGATATTCCCCTGTCGTTACCGGGTATAGTTCGTTATTGTCAGGCTTTTCGGTGATGATGGGTGGAATAATAGCCAAATCACTCATTAAAGCACCCCTGGTGAAAAAGGTTGTTTCTGCATTGACGATACAGGTGATTCTGGTGCTGTTTATGATTTTGACAGCTCCTTACGAGAGTAACCTATATACCCTGGTTGGTTTTACCATTTGTATTCATATATCAGGAGGTTTTATTTTCAATATTATCTACGGATATTGTATCAGCCTGTTCTCAAAAAATGCGGGGATTGGCAGCGGGTTGACAGGTGGAGCGATGTACATGGTGAGTTCGGTGTTCAGCTACGGATTTGCTAATCTGTATTCGGTGAAAAGCCAGGCCTTGCTGGGAGTGGCAAACATTTCCCTGATTACCATTATCGGTATACTTTTCCTGGTTTTCAACAGATACAGACAGTTTAAACCTGGCGGAAACACTAATCAGGTGCCGGTGTTGGCGACTCAAAAATAAGGTAGTTATGGCATCATTTAGAGCGTGCATCGGCGTCAAGCCACAGCGAACTGGGCCACCTGATTTGCTTAATCTGGTATAGATAAACCATTACCATTAGGGGTATTTTTGTGTTAAATAATATGATTAATTATGGAAAATTCATTCAAAATACCACAGCTTCTTTTAAGAGTCGCGATTGGGATTACATTTCTGACCCCTGTTTCCGACCGCTTAGGTCTTTTAGGCCCGATGGGAACAAATCACGTAGAATGGGGTAATTGGGAAAACTTTATTGATTATACCACCACGCTTATGCCGTTTTTAGATAGGCCGATGGTGAATGTAATGGGAGGAATAGCTACTGCGGCGGAATTCCTGATTGGTGTTTTTTTGATCGTTGGCTTTAAGACGAAATATGCCGCAATTGCCAGTTCCCTGCTAACGCTTACCTTCATTATGGCGATGTCAGTTTTTGTCGGTATTCAACCTCCTATAAACTTTGGTGTATTCACTGCCTGTACCGCCAGCCTTTTACTTTCGCGTATTCCAGACTATAAATGGAGTGTGGATGATGCGATCAGCAGAAAATAAGTGAATCAACACAGAGGGCACCAGGCCATATTAGTTTAAACAAAATATAAAATCAATGGAACAGTTAACCCTATCAATCAAATTCATCACGAAACCTGAAGATACAGAAAGATTTAGACAGGCCCTTAGCGACCTGTTTAACACGATAAGCGAAGAACCAAATTTCTTAAATGCGACGCTTAATCAGGGGCTTCAAAACGAGGAGGAATTTCTGGTCTACGAAACCTGGAATGATACTTTCGAGCATTTTATTGATGTTCAGATGAAGAAACCTTACGCGGTCGAATGGGAAAAATTGCTGCTGGAAATGGATGTCCAACGTGAACCAGCTGCGTTCATTCCTTTCGCGAACTTCGGTACACACCTTGGGAAGTAGTCCAGACCGCTGTAATATTTTTCTTAAGCTCCTTTCTTCGGGATCAACCGGGTTTAAGTATCTTTATAGCTAGTTTAAAATTACTCATCCGAATATGCTATCTATATCAAATTTGGTTGTGGAGAAAGAGATTAAAAATTCTTTCTCTATTCATTTTTGGGATAAAGAATATGTACAACCCGCTACTTACCGGCTTATTTATAACCGTATTCTGTTTATATACGCTGGTCGGGGAGAAGTGACGATTGATGACCATACTTTTGGGATTTCATCACCCATGCTGTTATTAATCGGTAAAGGGCAGCTGATCGATTTTAAGGCGGGAGCACATTTCAAAGGCTATGAGCTCAATTTCGGCGACTGCTTTTGGGAGAGGACCCCTTCCAGTGTAAATAACTGCAAAGCAGTTCTGTTCAATGATCCCTCCAGAAACCAGGTAATTCCTTTGGCTGAGGAGGATCATGTACAGCTGACTGCGGTTTTCAGCGTATTAAATGATGAATTTGAAAAAGAGGAGTATATCAATAAATTAGATGTCATGGCGGCGTATCTAAAGATCATCATGATAAAGATCGCCAATGTAAATCAAGCTTTAAATAAAGGGTTTAACCCCCATGAAAACCAGCTGTATGTTCGGTTTTTAGAATTAATCAGTCAAAATTATAAAATCTCCCGCGAAGTAGGCGACTATGCGAGACTACTTCGTATTTCTGCCCGGAAGCTGACGGATTTATCAAAACGTTGTAGTGACAAGGGAGCAAAGGAGCTGATAAACGGACAGATCATTTCCGAGGCGAAACGATCACTGCAGTTCAGCTCAAGACCAATAAAAGAAATCGCGTTTGATTTGAATTTCACTACACCCGATCAGTTTAGCCATTTTTTTAAAAAGAATGCGAAGGTATCTCCCCACGACTATAGGGCGCTCTTCTTAAATATGGGAACCAGCCCCGTGCAATAGATTTTTAGACTACAAACCTTTCTCTTGCGGTTATTGAAAGACCACGCTGGGTCAGTACTTTTCTTAAATCTGGAATAGGTCTTTGCTAAAAGCATCAACTATTTTTGCTTCATAAATTATTCATTATCAGGAGAATATTATGAACATTCAATATTATACACCTTTGAGGAAGTTGGTTTGCCTTGCGATGTTATGGATCCCTTCATCGGCCTTTGCCCAATTGGAATTGTATAGCAAATTCTCAGAACATGGATTCGTCGAACCTGTGATTAATTACAACGGCAGTAAAATGGTGACTAAGAAACTGGCGATTACATTCTTCGGACTTGTAAGGGAACATTGGAGCCAGGCTTTAATCGGACTTTCCTATTCACCTACGGCCAACCTTACTTTTTCATCAAGTATGGGCATCGAACATGGAAAAAACTCCCCGAGATATTCAGCCAGTATATGGGGCAGGAGAAGTCAGACCACTTTGCTGGTATTAGGCGAATGGGGAAGCGGCCATGATAACTATTTATATAAGATAAATCTATTTCATCAGTTGACTGATCAGTTCAGTTTTGGCGGATCAGCCTGGCGCTATCACGGAGTAGGGCCGAATTTCAGATTTCTGCTTCCCAAGATTCAGTCGACCGTTTGGGCCATGCCTGCTTATGACTTCGAGGTTAAAGAATCAAGACTGATGCTGGGCCTTACCTTGCAGATGTAGCTGATAGAATAAGCTGGTTAAAAAGCTTTTAATGTGCTTACTAACATGTCATTGACCGAATTTGACATTTATGATGAACGCTGAGCGGGGTAACTTTGAACAAACAAATAGTTATGTCAATAAATAAATTAAAAACAGTCGCGGGGATTACGATTCCCGACAGCACGATCGCCGTTCAGGCCACAGAGCTTTTATTAGCCCACGGAACAGAATTTATCTACAATCATTCTTTACGGGTATTTCTTTTTTCTTCTTTGAATGGGGAAAGGAGACAGCTTAAATATGATATCGAATTGTTATATGTTGCCTCGGTTTTTCACGATTTAGGACTAACGAAGCATTATAGCAGTGCGGATCTTCGTTTCGAGGTGGATGGCGCGAATGCTGCCCGTGATTTCCTGAAAAGTCATGGCTTGCCAAAAGAGTCTTTACAATTAGTTTGGGACACGATCGCCTTGCATACGACTATTGGTGTGGCAGAACATAAAGAACCTGAGGTGGCGCTGATGTATTCCGGTGTTGGTCTGGATGTGATGGGCGAGGGGTATGAGCAGCTCAGTGAGGAGAACAGAAATCAGATTTTAGATGCATTCCCGCGCAATGAGTTCAAGAAAAATATCATTCCAACCTTTTTCAGTGGTTTCGAGCATAAAACTGAAACCACTTTCGGAAATATCAAGGCTGACGTCTGTGCTTACATGATCCCCAATTTCCATCGCAAAAATTTCTGTGATTGCATATTACATTCACCCTGGAAAGATTGAGTAGCTGATCTGCCCTGGTTTTTTCCAAACGGATTTTTTTTGCTGTTTGGGATCTGAGCCGACTTCCAGATTCAGCAGGAAAGCCATTCTAATCGCAGGCTGGGCTGTAGTTTTTGTTGAAATTGGTATGTAGCTGGCTTCCTGGAGAGCCCTAATTTTGTATAAAATTACCAGGATGAAAAAATTATTAGTCATTAATTCAAGCGCTAGAACACTGAGCTCACAAAGCAGAAAACTTACTGAAACCTTTATCGGCCAATGGAAAAATGTTCATGGGGATTCTTTTATTACTTATCGCGAGCTCGGGAATACGGATGTTCCTCATGTTAACGAAAGCTGGATAGCGGCCGCATTTAAACCCGAAACGGCCAGATCGAAAGCGGAACAAGGCGCTTTACAGGAAAGCGATAGTTACATTTCGGAGTTGCGTAATGCCGAGGTGATTGTCATTGGCGCCCCGATGTACAACTGGTCCATACCAAGTTCACTGAAGGCTTACATCGATCAGATACTGAGGGTCAACGAAACATTTAAAATTAACAGCGAAAGTGATGATCCGCGTTATATCGGGTTGTTAGAAAATAAAATGTTATTCCTGTTGCTTTCCAGAGGTGATGACGGGTACGAGCAGGGTGAACACAATGAACATATGGACTTTCAGCGAAACTATTTGAAAATGGTGTTCAATGTCATCGGGATTAACAATATCCGGGTCATCGCCATCAGCGGCGGAAGCTCAGATCCTGAAAAGTTTAAAAAATCACTGGACACCGCCCATCAGAACATCCGTGAACTTATCGAAATGGTTTCGAATTAAGCTGAGTCTACATCTCATGTAGTAAGGGGTACATCATCATTTACAGAATAAATTTTCTGTGGAGCAGTCCCCAGGCTTCAATTTCGTCAATAACATTGGACATGCTTCTGCCGCGCGCTGTCAATTCGTATTCAACGGTGACAGTTTGGTGTTCAGGACAGTTCTGGTCAAAAGGCGATTCGCTTCCAGCTCCTGCAGGTCTTTGGATAGCATTTTTGCCCCGATTCCGTCAACTTCCCTAAGCAATTCCATAAAAAGGAGCTTCTCGCTTTTGAGTAAGATCGCGATGATCTTAATTTTCCATTTTCCTGAAAGCAACTCAAGGGTATCGTTTATCGCCAGCATGCTTTTTTTACATGCTGTGGAAGTAACATTTTGTTTTGTCTTTTTATTCATTAACCTAAGAATTTTAAGGATAGTTTCCTAAAGGAAACTACTTTCCATTGGGAAATACATAGCAAAGATAAACTATCTGGCGTGTAATTTTACTCCTATGGGATTGTATGCATCCTTAATCACAGCACTTGATAAGCTCCCAATCGCTTATTTTCACTTGGTTCAGCCCTTATTTCCTTTAGAAGATTACGTGCGCTATCCCAAGGATGTGTTGTCGGCGTTTGGCGGTTTAATCAGTCAGCATATTATCGTTAATGGCGGCTACAACAGGGAAACCGCTGAAGACGAAATTCAGAAGGGCAGGGCTCAGTTTGTTTCCTTTGGCAGTTTGTTTTTAGCCAATCCGGATTTACCCGAACGCTTCGCGTTAAATGCTGAATTGAACCAGCCCGACGGCGCTACCATGTACGCAGGTGGTGATGAGAAAGGATATACAGATTATCCGTTTTTAACAGCCAATAATTAAATCTGAGCTTATATCATACAAACCATATGTGGAGGGCGCATTCAGGCCGTCATCGCTATATCAGCTAGCGGACTATTATTTTTTTTAACATAT
>CBFGNP010000154.1:0-7994 GCA_965650095.1 uncultured Pedobacter sp.
AGCCGAGGAACTAATGGAGCGGCAACGCTGGCTGCCGAATTCAGTACCCGCAGGCGGTCCTGCGGATCCGGTTGGGGGAGGGCTACTGCCATCCGGACCACATCCAGGACGAACTTCTTCTTCTGGGCCGCCGGTGAGGTGGCCGGGGCAGCCGACTGCGCCGGATCAGCCATGCTGTCTTCCACAATCTTAATTACCTTTTTAAGAAAGGCTTCATCCCTCGCAGTAATGGCAGCGGGATGAGGTAAAGGATCAACGACATTTTCTTTGATCTGGCTAAACATTTTGCGGCGCTGACGGATCAGGCTCTGCATGGCCGTAACCAGCATTTCTTTATCATAGGGTTTCGTGAAATAGTGATCGGCACCGTAGCGCAATCCATCCAGCTGGCTTTCAATTGATGCCCTTGCACTGAGCAGCACAATCGGGATATGACTGGTGCGCTGATCGTTTTTGAGTTTATCCAACATTTCAATGCCATCCATTACCGGCATCATAATGTCACTGAGGATTAGATCCGGCAGCATTTTAGTCGCCCTCGTAAAACCTGCCAGGCCATCACTTTCGCAGATCACATTAAAATGTTCTTCGAGTTCTTTTGTGAGCAGGGACCGAAGTTCGTAGCTATCTTCCACCAGTAACAATACCGGGTGGGACGGCAAATCAATGGTCGATTCCCCGGCATAGCGCAAATTCAAATTCTCAGGTAGTACAACGGCCTCTCCTCCCTTCCCTTCGGCAACAATCGTTGCACTTTCTGAGATTTTTGCCTTTAGTGGCAAGATAACTTCTACGGTTAACCCTCCGTGTTCATTGTTGGAAGCCGCAACAGTTCCATGATGCAATCCGGCAATTTCTTTTACAAGGGCCAGGCCGATGCCCGTTCCCTTGATCGCATGGGTTTCCTTTCTGTTGTCCACATGATAAAGCAGAAAAACCTCTTCCAGCTTATCAGGAGACAAGCCAATTCCCTGGTCGCTAATGGCGATGCTAAAATTATGATGATCGGCTGCTTTTATAAATATCTCTACCAAACCTCCAGGATTAGAAAATTTATAAGCATTGGCAAGCAAGTTATACACCATCACATCTACTTTTTCAGGATCAATCTGTACATAGAGTTCATCCAACTCGCATCGTATCGCAAAGCTGATGTTTTTCTCCGTATCTGCGCCTCTAAAATACTCTGAAAGCTTTCGGGTGAAACTTATCAGTTCAACGGTCTGGTAGTGGAGCTCGCCCTTCCCACTCTGAATCTTTCTAAGATCCAGCCATTGATCCATAAATCTGGTTAGCCGGCCTGCATTTCTATGGATCATCTGAATGTAGTGATTTCCCTTTGCCGAGAGCTGCTCCGTTTCCATGATTGCTTTTATGGGATTGGAGATCAGGGTTAAGGGGGTTCGTAATTCATGAGAGACCTGCGTAAAAAAATCTACCTTAAGTTCCGCTACCTTACGTTCAACGGCAACACTTTGGCGCAGGCGTAAAATGGTCCGAATAATTCTATAAACAACTGTTATTGCCCCCGATAGCAAGATGGCATAAATCAGGTAGGCCCACCAGGTCTGCCAAAATGGAGGCTGCACAATAATCGTCAATTGTCTCGTCGTCCCATTTAAATAGTAATCATTTTTTAGATTTTTAACCTCAAAAACATATTCTCCGGGTGGCAAATTGGTGTAAGTGGCGCGATGCTGATTGCCGCTGTAATGCCAGTTGTTATCGAATCCGCTGAGTCGATACAGCAGCTGACGCTTTAAACCGTTTCGAAAATCAAGCATGCCAAAACCAATGCTCACTGTATTTTGGTCATATTTAAGCACGAGTTTATCTACCTTGTCGATTCCTGCCTGAAGTATTGATCCGGCATCGCCTACGTTAACCGGGCGGTTATTTACCTGAAGGTTATGGAAAATGTTCCTCGCCCTTCTCAGCTTTTCTTTGAGATTTAAGGGATTAAATGTTAAAAATCCTTTTTCTGTTCCAAATGTGATTTCGCCTTGGTGGGAGCTGGTAACTGATGCCTCAGAAAAGGTGGGTACGAATACGCCATCTTCTTCGCCATAATTACGAAAAGTTTTTTTTACCGGGTCAAAGCGTGAAAGCCCCATCTGTGTAGCGAGCCAGATCTTGCCGTTTCGATCTTGCTGTGCACTTAAGACATAATTATTTAGCAGACCGGCGGTTGTATTATAGTTTTCAAACTTTACGCTGTTGAAGGGGTCGGCATAATTTGCTTTACATAATCCGCCGCCCGCAGTGGAAAGCCACATCCCCTGCTTTCCATCGTAAAAAATATGCAGCACATCATTGGCCCCAAGGCTGTTGGGATCCTCTTCATGATTTGCATAAAACTTAACTTTTTTTGGCAGCTCGGAGTTGCCATTTGGCCGAAGGACCATTAGTCCATTTGTGGTTCCTACCCAAAGATTATGATGGTTATCTGCAGTTATGCTCCTGATTTTATAGAATTCCGCTATCCCTTTCACCTTTTGGGCAACATGGACGAAAGAGAGGTTTCCATTTTTTTCTATCGCCAGATCCAGGCCTCTTTCGAAGGTACCCACCCAGATCCGATTGTTTTTGTCTTTGAACAAGGTGACTACCTTATCACTGATTAAACTGTTTTTTTGAGATGGATGATGCTTAAAATGATTCAACCGGTAAGCTTTTCCATCGGTAGTGATGGGATCCGCCTTGAAAAGTCCGTTTCCTTTTGTGCCAATCCAAATGGTGCCTTTGTCATCTTCCAGTATGGCATATACGGAGCCGAAGCCATTTTTTGGCAGGTTCTGAAAGGGATTGGGTTGCAAATCTCCATTCTTATACAAATGAATGCTCCCATCTTTTGCCCCCATCCAGATACGGCCAAACTGATCTGTGGTCATGCCCCTGATCTGGTTTGCCAGTCGATTCGAATTGTCGTTCAGTAATTGTGGACTGAAATTAGCATTTGGAGGGATAATTTCAACTATTCCTTTATGAGTTGCCAGCCATATCACACCAAAACGATCGTACATGCAGTGATTAACCATATCAGGGAATATGCCATTAACACTCCCCCCTTCAGCAAGATAGGCCCCGGAAATCACTGCTTTGCGCTCATCAAAATAACCAAATCCGCCACCTTTCATGTTTACCCATATGCGTCCCAGATCATCCTGAAAAACGCTATATTTTTCCAGCCCGTTATTAATACCATCTGCTCTGTCTTGAAACCTGTTGAGTTCACCTGTAGCTGGCACATATCGGATCGCCCCTCTTTTACCAGGCTCTATCCATAAATTACCAGACCGATCTTCGAAAATGGGGGAAGGAGTTAGTTTTTCATCGATTTTAGTAGCGTTTGCAGCATTATCATTAACAGTTAAAAGCCATCCTTTGTCTGTTGTACAATAAAGCGAGGAGTTCTTTTTCGATTTTCTGAGCCCCACAATAGCGTCATTTGCTATTTTTCTGATCAGTACCTTATGGCTTATTTTGTTGATGCTGACCAGATGACCGGTGGAGGTTCCGAGATAGATCATCGATTCATCCGCAGAAAAATTAGTAAAATGTAAGGCTGTCAGGAATTCGTTTTCCAGGGGAATTCGCTCATAGCCTCCTGTCTTATCTACTTTTACCCCATAAAGGCCCCGATGGGTACCTATCCATATCTGGTTACGCTGATCTGAAAAAATAAAATCCACAGTATCGGAAGCTATTTTTCCGACTCCTTTTGCCTTGGTATGGAAAGGGATAGCCCGAAGCTGATCATCTTTGCTCGAAATCAGGTAAACCCCCATTCCGTGAATCGTTACACCTACGAGACCGGGACTCAGGTAATTCATATCAGTTGCATGTACATCCCTTCCGCCCAGGTTAATGTCCTTCAAAGAAGAAAATTTCTCACTTTTTTTGTTGAAGCAGTATAACCGTTTATCCAAACCCCGCAACCAAAGGTTACCTCCGCCGTCATCAATGATGTAATCTATGCGACTGGTCATGACGCCGGCCATATCACCTGAACCATGTTTAAATGAACTAAAGTTTCTGCCGTCAAACCTATTGATTCCGCCCCAGCCGCCAATCCAGATATAGCCATCCTGATCCTGCATGATGAAGTTGGTACGGTCGTGAGACAAGCCATATTCACTGGTATACCGGCTTACCTTGCAATTGATCTGGGCCTGCGACAAAGAAGTCCAGCTAAAACTAATTAGAGCGAATAAAATAACTGGTAGGCGGTATATGTCTATTAAGTTATTGCCCATATCGTTCTTTATGGCTTTTGGTCTATTTGGTTAAAATTCTCGACAAGTAACGAAAACTAGTTAAAGTCACGATCTAAGTTACTATTATCTTCGATTATTTTCGATTTTTTTGCATTAATAAAAATATAAATTAAGCCGTGTTGATTTTTGCTATTCAAAAAACTCAGAATCTTTAATTTCAATCCCCATACGCCTTCAGGAACGATTCAAATCAGATAAGCCAACGGATTCAGTAAATTTTGCTAACGCCGCAACAGCTATAAAAGAAAGCAGGTATACCTGATTATAATTATCTTTCTGACAAACCATACCCGAACCTACAGAACATCCCCCTAGTTTAATTCCAGGAATTTTATAAAATTTTCTTTTTTTTTCCTTTTGTTTTGATTTGTCACAAATGAATGAAAATAACTTTTATTTACAATTAATTTCCTAGGAATTCTCCTGTATTATTACGCAAAAGAAGGTTACTGGCAATATATTTGATAATGGATTGTACATTTTAACAATTAAAACAAAATCTATGAAATCGATTAAAAAATTATTACTTGTGGCATTGCCGTTATTGGCAATGGTTGTATTTTTTGGGTGTAGTAAAGATGAGGAGGAGGCACCATCAGGGTCGCATAAGGTGACATTTAAAGCAGAAACTTCCAGCGATGCTGCAATTTCTGTCGTTGCCTACACCAATGAAAGTGGAGATCAAACTACAAACTCTTCAGTAAACAGCAGCACATATACGAGTGCAGAATTAACTATACCAGCATCGATACCTTATATTGCGTTTGCTGCAAATGGTACCGGAACTTCATCAAGCTCAACTATAAAAGTTCAAATTTGGGTTGATGGAAAAATGGTTAAAGAAAACACCGGTACGGGGACTGCTTTAGTAGCAACAACAGGTCACGCTTTTTAAGAGGGGAGTTTTGAAACATTAAAGGTTGGGCTTTTTTATGCCCGATTTATTTCCTTAAAATTTTCTCCATGGTCTTCCCTTTTGCCAATTCATCAACCAACTTATCTAAATAATGTACCTTTTGCATCGGTTCGTCTTCGATTTCTTCTACATGATACCCGCAAATTAACCCTGTAGTTTTTGAAACATTAGGATTGATGGCTGGTGCCTCAGCGAAAAAGGTTTCAAAATATCATTTTTCTTGTCGATTTGCTGCTGCAAGCTTTGCTTATCATATCCGGTTAGCCAGAAAAATAATGGAATCTAACTCTTCTTTTCTACGCCCCTTTTTCTCCACTTTCTGTATGTATAGCGGATAAACACTTGCGAAAGACATTCTGTATACCCTGGTATTGTCCATTTGAGTCGTTTTATTATCAATTTAATCTTTGCATCAGCTGTAACCTAAGCCTATCGCTAACCGCTTGCAGCTGATCTAGAGCATGGGCATCATACCTAACATGGGCATCATACCTAATCTGACCTAAAAGATTTCTAAACAGATTTGGTAATGTCCGAAAATAGACGGAAATTGTTGTAGGGTATAACAGGTTTAAATATGAAAAAGGTAACAGGTCTTGGCGGCGTGTTTTTTAAATGCGATAATCCGCAAGCTATGAACGAATGGTATGCCAAAAACCTTGGTTTACCTACCACTGAATATGGAGCAACATTTGAGTGGCTGAAGACCGATCATCCCTCGAAAAAAGGAACCACTGCCTGGTGCACGTTCCCGCAGGACACACCGTATTTCAATCCCTCAGCAAAGCCATTTATGATCAATTACCGGGTGGAAAATATCGTTTCGCTGGTAGAAGAATTAAAAAAGGACAAAGTGACCATTGTTGATGAGATTGTGGAATATGAATATGGGAAATTTGTCCATGTGCTAGATCCGGAAGGGAACATTATTGAGCTTTGGGAACCAAAAGAGGATTTGGATGAGGATAATGTGGCAGAGTAAGATGATTTCAGCACAAAAACATGGACAGGTTCAGGGCTATTTTAGATACCACTTATCACCGTCAGTATGCTTTGCCGGAGAAGCCCTGGAAACAGTACCAGGAATGGCATGAAAACCTGTTTATGCACTGGAAGGTTCAACCATCTGCCCTTAGTGCGTTCCTGCCCCAAGACTTAAAGATCGACACCTTCAATGAAGAGGCCTGGGTGTCCATAATCGCTTTCAGCGTAAAAAAATTGAGGCCCAGGTTCCTGCCCTATTTGTCCCCGATCTCCAATTTTCATGAAGTCAATTTTAGGACCTATGTCATCAGAGATGGCATTCCTGGCATTTATTTTCTTTCCATCGAAGCCCAAAAGCTGATATCAGCCTTACTGGCCAGATGCTTTATAGGACTTCCCTATATGAAATCCGATATTAGCCGCAGCACAGAACTCTACTCCTCCAGAAATGCTGGACGAAATCTAAAACTGGAAGCGACCTACACCCTTGGCCGGGCTATAGAACCGAAGTCCGGACTTGATTACTGGCTTAGCGAAAGACATGCATTATACCAGCAAAATGGAAATAAACTCCATCGCATAGACATCCATCACAAACCCTGGCCGCTCCAGGTCATGAAAATTGATGCCCGGATCAGCGGGTATCCCCTGATTGGTAGTCCGATCGCACCGGCACCAGATCTTGTACACTATGCAAAAAGGATAGATGTGCTGGTTTGGGGGCGTGAAACCGTGGTAACTACACCATGAGCATCCATTTGCTATCCGCACAAATACTATGTTGCACGTATTAATACCTGAAATCATACGGCTTAACTTTAATTTAATATAAGATGCTTATATTCAGTTAAAATCGTACGGCCATGAACATCACTCCTGAATCCCTGCAGACGCACAACTATAACAAAAAAATTAGTGCGCTCTCCCAGAAAAGCGCCGAACTTAAAAAGAAATCAAAGGAAATCAACGCAAAAATAGATGCCACACGAAAGGAATGCGATCATTTGCTACATCCGGAGAAGGAAGTAGGGAAATAACATTTGGCGTTTTGGGAATCCTCCCTATTATTTCCTGACTTACCATTCTTTTTTCATCAGCGCATAGGAAATCGCTTATTATAGCTGGTTGTGCGCTACATTTTCGGTACCCCATCCACAAGAATGGGCCGCCATTAAACAAATGGAGAAGCCTGGAAGAGTGTCTGTCGCAAATTGACTGTAATTTGTCGTATACTGCCCCGCTCAATATCTGTTTTTACCCGCATCTTTGTTAAAGCGATACATACGCAACAATCAATAGTTGGTGGAGCAGCGACCACATACAAAAACGGGCGAAGCCGAAAAGCCAGACGAGTAGGAACACAAAAAAATAATTGTTATGTCAGACAACACAGTTTCATTGCACAGAGTGATTAAGGCTTCCCCTGAAAAGATATATCGTGCCTTTACCGAGGCCCTGGCGATTGCTTCATGGCTGCCGCCGTATGGTTTTCTTTGTACCGTACACGAAATGAACGTTCAGGTAGGTGGTACTTTCAGGATGTCGTTCCAAAACTTCACAAGCGGTAACGGCCATTCCTTTGGTGGCGAGTATGTGGAGCTTACACCGAATGAGTTCCTCAAGTATACAGACAAATTTGACGATCCAAACCTGCCAGGTACAATGACGACTTCGATCTGGTTGCGAAAAACATTTGTAGGCACGGAGTTAAAAGTATTTCAGGAAGGAATTCCTGCTGCAATACCTGCCGAGATGTGCTACCTGGGCTGGCAGGAATCATTGGAAAAACTTATTAAGCTGGTAGAACCCGAAATACC
>CBFGNP010000155.1:0-7970 GCA_965650095.1 uncultured Pedobacter sp.
CGTAGCTGATCAGCTTCCAGTTTACCAGATCTTTGGAATGCAATATGGGCAATCCTGGTACGCTATGCATCGTTGTTCCTGTGAGGTAAAAATCATTCCCTACACGAACAATATCAGGATCCGAAAACTCATCATAAAAAAGCGGGTTGGTATAGGTACCGTTTCCGTTATCTGCCGTCCACGATTGTGCGTGGATTGCTGTGCCCAACAACAGCCCCAAGATGGTTAACATATAAATCCGCAGCTTAATTTGCGCTTCAAAACGAACGGCATGGCCTAACCCGGCCAATGGCTGTAAATGCATCAGCTTGCTATTGGCCATAATCATAATGAAGATAATCTACATCAATATAACCTCCTTTACCAGAAGGATTGTAATTATAAATGGCTATCCGGTCGCCACGGTAAGATCCCCATTGCAGTTGATAAGGCTCACCAAAAGCTTTAAACACCTTACCATCAACACTGTAACTAAAGGTGCTTTTACCATCCAACCCCCATACTGATCGTAACCAGATATCATTACCTTTAATTTCAGGGCCAGGCATGGATTGATTTTTGGTACTGAACACCAGTTTCTTCATCCGGCCAGCACATTCAAAACCAAGTGTTGCATATTGAGGAGCTCCAAAATGCGATAAACCAGCTTTTTGCCCATCAGCCATTTCACGGAGATCAAACTTTACGGTAACCGTATTTTTCGACGTGCGGTAAACCCTTTGGGTAATGGTATTGCCGGCAGAAAGGATATGGTCTTTCAACGGTTTAAAGGCATGTAAGCGCAACCAGCCTTTTCTTTCGGATAAAGACCATTGATCTTTTTTGGGCTGGTAGTTCCACTCCCATTGTGGCTGAACCGTTTTGGCATTAAAATCATCACTGCTTTGCGGATGTATTTTGCGGGTTGATTTTACCGGCATGGGTGCCGACCATACCATTTCTCCGATACCATTTGCATTAGGCTTTCCGATTACCGGCCAGCCATCCAGCCAGGTTACAGGCAGCAGACTTAAAATCCGCCCGGACCAATCGCCAGAACCGTGGTGGGTTAAAAAATACCATCCGCCGGTTTGGGTTTGTATCAATCCGCCCTGGTTGGGTTCGTTAAACTCAGGTTGCCCCTCACTCAGCTGTCGCGGTCCTTCGTAAGGTCCGTAGATATTTATAGACCGCTCCATCATTAAAACGCGGACATTATTGCGCACCTCACTAAAAAGGTGATAATAATAACCATTGATTTTATACAACTTGTTGGCTTCGCTACCATTGGATTGATAAATTACCCGATCTGAATCTTTAATCAGCGACTTGCCATCGGCCGTCATTTTAAAAAGATGAATTTTATAGCCATCCGCAAAGTGGGTTCCGATGAGGTAGCCCTGGCCATCTTCATCCCAGAAAGGGCAGCAATCATCCCAACCCTTTTTGGCCCACACGCGGTGTAAAGGTGTCCATGGTCCTTCAGGCTTAGCGGCAGAACTCATAAAATAACCTTCATCCGGATCGCCGAAATAAATCCAGAAACGGTTGTTGTGATAACGGATGGCGCCGGCCCAGATTCCTTTTCCATACCGTTTCATCTGGGTCCAGTTCATCGCAGACGAAATCACAGCGATATCTTCAACAGCATGCCCCAGTATCTGCCAGTTTACCAGATCTTTCGATTTTAGAATGACAAATCCCGGTGAATATTGAAAGGTGGAAGAGACAGCATAATAGTAATCGCCGACGCGGATGCAATCGATATCGCTGAAATCGCCAGGTAAAACGGGATTAAGATAAGTGCCATTACCCTGATCTCCCCAATGTGTCCAGTTGCCCCAGGTAGGTACCGGCACTGGCGACTGGGCAAAAAGCGGTTGAAGAGACAACAGTATCAGTAAAAAGTGAACCGCTAATATTTTAGCATTATTTTTTATTAATTTCATTATTATTTTAGCGTATTTGGATGTTAAAAGACAGGCCCCAGATATAGCGCATAACTTTTACTTGATTGATAATGGTAATTAATGTCTTGTTAAAATGCCTGTGCCTGACACCAAAATTTGTGTTATCATTGGGCAGAAGCAAAGCAATTACCTATACAATAGCCCCATTTATTTTAAACACATAGGCAATGGAACCTGGTGCTTGTTCAGGCAGCTTGATTTTTAATCCCTCTCCGGTTTGTTCAAATTCAATTGATCCGAGGTAACCTAATAAACTTACCTTTTGTATTTTATTGACTTTGTTTGATGCTAAGGTTTGTATGAGTGCCATCCGATCTGAAGGCCAGCCAAGCATGGCCGCGTATAAATCTTTGCCCTTAGTAGTAAAGCGGAAATCTTTAGCGCCAAATGTTGCACCGCCTTCATTAAACCCTTGTGCACTTAGCGGTTTTGCCGATGCAATGGCTGGGCCTTCGCCAAAGGAAGTCCATGGACGGCTACTGTAGATACATTCACTATTTCGCTGCATCCAACCGGTTATGCCTTCCACTACTGCCCGTTCTTTTTCATCTATAGTGCCATTGCCCCTCACCGGAATATTCAACATCAGGTTACCGTTTTTACTTACTACATCCAAAAGCATATGGATAACGGTTTTATCATCTTTGTACCTGTTATTGTCATAGACCGGACGATCATAATGCCAGGAACCAATACAGGTATCCGTTTGAAAAGGTTCTTTTTCAATGCCATTGGTTTGCCCCCTTTCAATATCCCAAACCATACATTTGCGCTGCTGTTCGTTTAATACTTTGCCGAACAACACCGCTTCCAGTTTACCATATTTCTTAATGCTTTGATTATACATGTGTGCGGCAATCCGTAACCCAACATCGCTGATCGGATATAATGGTAATACGGTATCATCAAAATAAATCACATCCGCTCCATATTTATCTAAAAGTTCGATCGTGCGTTTATAGAATTTTTCGCAATAAGCTTTTGAGGGTACCGAAACGCCATTGCCCCAGGCCCACTGGCTGTGGATCATGCCATTATTTTCACTGTTTTTACTCAGGGGATGTCTCTGGGCATAAAGTTCCTGTGGATCTTCGCCCGCCCACCATTTTCCTGCACCGTCGGCTTTAATTATGTTTCCATCGTATGGGATACCGGCCATCGGTCCATTTTTATCAGCACGTTGTGCCGTTTCCATCCAGCTCCAGGCATGCGCTGCATGAACACTCACACCAAACCGGAGGTCGTGGTTTTTAGCCGCCTTCGCCAACCGCCGATAATATCCTTTTTAGGGCCTATCCGGGTTGAATTCCATTTCTGATGTGTGCTGTTGAACATATCAAGATTGTCGTGGTGGTTGGCCATGGCCATAAAATATTTGGCACCTGCTTTTTTATAAAATCCGACCAGTTCTTCAGGATCCCATTTATCAGCCTTCCACTCGTTAATCACATCTTTAAAGCCAAATTTAGAAGGATGACCATATTTTTCTAAATGATATTTATATTTATGACCACCTTCCATATACATTTCGCGGGCATACCAATCGCCAAATTCAGGCTGACACTGTGGACCCCAATGTGCCCACATCCCAAATTTGGCATCGCGGAACCATTCTGGTGATTTGTATTGGCTCAGCGAATCCCAGGTGGGTTTAAATGGACCAGCTGCATAAGGCGCATTAAGCAGTTGACCTGCATAACTTCTGGACAGGTATAATGATGATAAGCTCAGGGCCATACCTTTAATCAAACTTCTTCTTTTCATATTGGGTTGTTTTTTTGCATAGCGCTATATATCGTCATTATAATTATTCCTATATCCTTACCTATCGAGACGTGGTTGGCAACAAATTATACTCAATAATTTATTCTATTTTAAAAAATTACTTGTTTTTTCAGAGAGTTCGTTAATTTCTTTATTCTCCATATCCAACACTCAGGTTTGAGTGACATCAAAAAGTATCGTTACAGCCCACCCTTGGAGAAGTGCATTTCTATATCATTACTCAGTTTTTTATGGCTCTGGCGAGCATTCCTAATGTGAATTTTCAGTAATTCTCATTCGCTTAACCATATCCTTGTTGTTTTCTGTCTCCTTCGAAAGGTATCTGGATCTTTTATATTGCAAAAGATAAGTTCCAAAAAACTGATCCCCATTTGCCAAAAGTAAATGCTCCCTCTTTCTTCTTGAAATCAGAGTGTTGCATGAAGGTCGAAATTGGTGGACAGGGATCAATAAAAATGGCTTATCCAATTACACCACCAGGAGCGAAAAAATCCATTCCCTTTAGATCAAAACTTCGACGATTTCTGCAACAAGCGTTGCAGTTTTAATACTGACATTATTAGTCGCAATAATGCAACAATTAAAAGAAAATTTCGATATAAACGTTGTTTCCTTTTTTTATACCAATAAAAAGTTTGGTCAAAACGGTTACTCTTCTCACAAGACACGTTCGGCTCCACGATCGAATATTGCTATCAAACTTGTCCGTTAATAAATTACTTCTCACTTACCAAAAGATTCGAACTTTTCTTGTTCTTTCATTTCGAAAAATTTCTTGGCATCCATAACAGCCTCACAATCCTCATAGAGGGTCGACGCTTTGCCGCACCACCCTACACTAATCAAGCCTTTAGATTAAACCCCTAAAGGCTTTTTTTCTACCTTGAATAAGCGTAAAACGCTATTTTTAATGATTAGATAGTATAACACCTAAAAACCCCACACTTAATTTGTGGGAGTTCAAAAAAATTGCCGGCAGCAATAAATACCGGATCAAACTGCGAGCCAGGTAATTTATATTTACTATCAGGACAAACCTTATGTCCGTAAACCAATCATCAATGATAAACGGTTAAATCCTGCAGAGCAAAATGAGCCTTTAAGTTCCCCCCTGACAATCGATCCTGAGTCAAGAGTAAACTTTTCGTAGAGAAGGCTTTGGATACACTTGAATCCGCTCAGTGGATATTAGAAGAATGTGAATAGTTAATGAGAGCGTTAATTGAGATGAGTTTCTAATCCACTATTTCCTTTGGCCGCGCAGCAAAATATCGTACAGCGTATAACCAACAACAGTTCCCACCTTACCGGAGAAACCACCTAAAATCCCATTCTTAATAATAGCCATAATTCATAATTTATAGTGAAAAAATTAACAGTTCAATCATTTTTAAGTAATTACATGTAAATAAAAATATTTTACCAAGAATTAAACAAGGAACACGCAAGGATTTGTCCCTATTGCGTCTCTGTTATACAGAGCTTCATTACCGGAAAAACCCCCTAAAATTACCAATCATCTGTTCTGAACGAGGATGCTGGCAAACCTTCCGCATTGTAAAGGCTGCCAACTATCCAATCTTTGAAAGCATATCTAACCGCTACAGGTTTTTTTACCACTTCGCTAAATACCATTACCCCATTTGAAGTGATTTTTGCTGTAGCAGGAAAAAACTCTTTGCCAGCGCCAGCAACTTCAAAGCCGGTCAAATCCTTTCCAAAGGCACTTAGCCCGTTCGCCGCATGATCAAAGTAAATTGCTACGGAATCTCCCTTAATGCGCATTGATTTATATACGGGACTTGCATGAGCCAGTTTTTCCATTCCGTAATTATTCGCCAGGGCCCATGAAGCAAGACGCCGTGCTATGGTGGTCTTGTCCGGGGCATGAATAAAATCCTCCTTTCCAACATCAAGGCTTACGACCATCCCACAATTAGGAATCGATGTTGATGCTTTAAGCTGTGCTTCTCTTAGAAAGGCAGATTGATTAGTGCCGTCATATTTAAATGGGGCAATCTGAACATAATAAAATGGCCATTCACCGATATGCCATGCTTTTCGCCATCCTTTAACCATCGTTTCCATTAACTGATCATATTGATGATAGTTTGAACGATTGGCCTCACCCTGATACCAGATCACACCTTTAATGCCATAACCAACTAAAGGACTCATCATCGCATTATATAAAACAGTTGGACTATTGTGGTTTATTTTAGCTTTTTCCTTTAACTGAAGTTCTTTCATCCAGGCCTCGATTTTGGTTCCTCCCCATGCAGTCATGATCACTCCTATCGGAACTTTAAGCTTTTCCTGTAATAGTTTTGCATAAATATATCCGACCGCACTGAAATCAGCAACACTTTCCCTGTTTGCCTCTGTCCAGGGACTGACCTCACAATTAAACTCCGGCTTAACAGAAAACTGTCTTTGAATCTGCATCAAGCGGATTTTCGAATTTTCAGCATGCAGTAAAAGTTCACCGGAGCCTTCAATAGGTTGCTTTTTAAATCCTTTAACTGGCATAGACATGTTTGATTGCCCTGAACAGACCCAGACCTCACCTATTAAAACATTCTTTAAGGTCAACAAGTCTCCGTCGTTGAAGGTAATTGTATATGGACCTCCGGCTACCGGGGTATTTACCCCAATCTTCCAGCTACTATCGCTTTGCGCAGTTATCGAATATAACTTGTTGTTCCAGGACGTTTTGATTGCGATTTTCGCTCCGGGCTTTGCCTTACCCCATAGTGCAGCTATAGTGGATCGTTGTAAAACCATATTGTTGTCGATCACAGGCGGAAGAATCACCTTTGCGTTGACAACCGTATTCAAAAGTAGGACCAGGCCGATGCAGATGTTTATTAGTTTCATATGGATTGATTATAATTAGTAAATTTTTCGGAGCTGTATTCCGTTCAAAATAGCATCACCCTTTATAGGGACAAATTGCAGGGTAATACCTTTACCATCTTTCACATCTAATAAAAGACGCGTGTTATAAGCGGTTTCTGGCACCAGGTAGTTATCACTACCCAGATGATCAATCATTTTAACCTTGTTGACCAGCACATCAAATGATCGATCGATCCGCTTTTGCGCAGCAACCTCTTTGCTATCCAGGTTATAAACTAAGGCTTCCCTTTTTGCATCTGAAATTAATTCAGCAAAGTGCAGGGTAAGATCGTAACGGCCATCAGGTACATCAAAACGAAATTCGTTTATCCCAGTACGCTGGGTTTCATAAATGGGGTCGTCATCAGTGCCCAGAATGTTCTTGTCCGATCCGTAAGGGTGCCGTGTGCTATTCGGGATCCGGTAAACTTCGCCTCCAACATAGCCCCATGATCCGGCCTGATACTCCTTTTCAGGAATCCAGACCTGCTGGGACTTTTCATCTATAAAGTAACGATTGTCACCCAGGCTAACGTTGATCTCAGAAAATGGAAGGGCTGTCGACGTCAATTTGGATGGCAAGAGAAGGAAATTAATTTCCACAGCATCCTTCAGTGTATTTCCTGATGCCTTCACCGATGCTTCGAGTTGATTAAAGCCATTTGCAAAGGGCACATCGAAAGCCACAACACCATCTTTCGGCGTTACTTTGCCTATAACCTTACCATTCAGGCTTAAAGTCACCTCTGATTGCTGGTTGGTGTATACTTCTATTTGCTGGCGACAGAGCAGCTTCTGATCGCTTTCGGCAATGCCACTTCGCAATTTCCAACCCCGGGATCCAATACGCAGAAATGGCTTCTTTAGCAGGACCGATTGATAGAGGTAGTAAACGTCTTTTGGCTGACGATAAATATCGAGCAGCCCCTTATTATTGATATGGGGCATGGCTTCTTCGCGCGTTTCTGAATTGAAATCAGCCAGATTCCATGCGATACCACCACTCACATAGTTTCTCGATGAAATAGCTTTGATGTATTCTTTGTGAAAATAGGTTTCATACTCCTGCGATTTGTCGAAACGCAGCGGCGATAGGCTTCGGATACGCGGGTCGCCATCAGCACCGTATTCAGTAATGAGCATTGGCGTTTGCGGAAATTCGCGGTGATGCCGGTCGATATGCTCCCCGAACTTCTCGATGCCGGCAGTATACCAGCCATTATAAAGGTTCCAGCCCACAATTTGTGGCACCTGCAATAAGCCTATGCGCTTGAACAGGTCATAATTACTACTGAATACCAACATCGTATAGCGATAGGGATCTTCCTTCTGCAGCAG
>CBFGNP010000156.1:0-7954 GCA_965650095.1 uncultured Pedobacter sp.
GAAAGCAGAAGCATGTTTAATACGGTTATCGCACCGTGGATTAAAGTAAAATGAAAAAAGAAATGCCCGAGAAGGATAATGAATATAGCGCCCAACAATGCAAATCCTATTCTGGCTATGCCTTCTCCAAATACAATGCTCGACTTTTTCACCGGTGTTGCGAAGAAGCGCTTAATGACCAGGTTTTGTCTTAAACTAAAGAACACAAAGGCAGTTCCGAATACCCCGGTACTCAATAAAGAAAAGCCAAGCTGTCCCGGTAAGATGAAATCAATGGTACGATATATTCTGCCCTGTACAGTACTTTCCCGCAGCTTGGCGATCGCAGGTGCGGTGTTTTGTGTGTTGATGGTATAGAGCAGGTCGTGCAGCAGCGATTTTAAGATGCCACCCTTATCAATTGAAGCAGAGGTGTACTGAGCATCTGTCAGGTACGCAGGGTCTCCAGCTGCATTCTTCCGGACAATGATTACTGCGTCAATTTGTCCTTTCTCAAGTCCTGTTCTGATGTACTCATCGCTTTTACCGGTGATCAGATGTACTAAGCCGTTCCTTTCCAATCCTTTTATAACCGGGTTGTCCAGGTCAGACCTTCCTGCAATAGCTACATCTAATTTAATCCCATTGCCCCCTATAAAGCCGAAAACAAGGATGAATATTAATGGGAAAGCTAATGTAAATACAACTGCTGAAGGGCTCCGTGTGATGGAGCGGAAGCTCGCTTTGGCGAGCGCCAGTGTCGCTTTGGTATGGTTGTAAGGTTTGCTCATATTGATTTAATTATCCTCCCGCCATTCTTTGCCGGTCAGGTTAATAAAGACATCTTCAAGATTGGCTTTTTTAACTTCTTTTTTCCTTTCGAAACCGCTGTTTACCAGGTTGTCGATTAAATTGTCAGGGGTGTCAAGGGCAATGACCTCTCCGCGTTCCACAAATGCAACGCGGTCGCACAGTTGTTCAGCCTCATCCATATAGTGAGTGGTGATCACTACCGTAGTGCCATTGTTTCTGATCGCGATGATCAGGTCCCATAGATTACGGCGTGCCTGAGGGTCTAATCCGGTAGTTGGTTCATCAAGAAAGATTATTTTTGGGGCGTTGATCAACGTTGTGGCTATAGAAAAACGTTGTTTTTGTCCGCCTGAAAGTGCCTTGTATTTTGCCCTGGCCTTATCCTGCAGGTTTACCTTTTCAAGCATTTCCATTGGTTTAATATCCACTCCATATAAACCGGAGAACAATTCCATCAGTTCAATGAGGTTTAAGTTTGGATAGTACCCGGCAGCCTGCAACTGTACACCAATGATTCTTTTGATCTTACTGGCATCCTTTTCAACAGAATAGCCATTTACAAGGATTTCTCCGGAGGTTTTCTCCCGAAGGGTTTCTATGATCTCTAAAGTAGTGGTTTTCCCAGCTCCATTGGGGCCTAATAGTCCGAATATTTCGTTTTCATAAACGTCAAAGCTGATGCCTTGAACTGCTGTGAAATCGTCATATTTTTTTACGAGGTTTTTTACACTGATAATGGCATTCTTGCTATCCATGTTATAAATGTAAGAAGGTTCAGCCAAATAGGAAATGCTAGTCCGCTAAACCTTCTAAAATGTCGGTAATATGATATTTTGATCCGGTAAAATAATTTACCAGGTCAGTTCACCTTTGATCATGCTGATGAAATCGTCAAAAAGATAACGGGAATCATGCGGGCCTGGAGAGGATTCGGGGTGGTATTGTACAGAGAATGCTTTTTTACCCTTTACGCGGATTCCTTCAATGGACTGGTCGTTTAAATTAATGTGCGTGATTTCAACCTTATCAGAGTTTCTTACCTCATCAGGTACCACACCAAAGCCATGGTTCTGGGAAGTTACTTCGCAGTGGTTTTTAATGATGTTTTTTACCGGATGGTTTAATCCCCTGTGGCCATTAAACATTTTCATGGTTCCGATATTATTGGCTTCTGCCAGCAATTGGTGTCCCAGACAGATACCAAACATTGGTTTCTCTGCAGCCAAAACTTTTTTAACTGTTTCTATGGCATAAGGCATGGCAGAAGGATCGCCGGGGCCATTGGAAATGAAATAACCATCGGCGCCCCATTTATCCATTTCTTCGAAACTCGTTTTTGCCGGAAAAACCTGTATGTACGCATTCCTGCCGTCAAAATTGCGGAGGATATTCTTTTTGATGCCAAGATCCAGCGCTGCAATCTTGTACGTTGCATCTGGTGAGCCGTAGAAATAAGGTGTTTTAGTGCAGACCTGCGAAGACAATTCCAAACCGTCCATTGAAGGAACCTGAGCTAATTTATCCTTTAGTTCGTCCAGGTCTGTGATCTCTGAAGAAATGATGGCATTCATCGCACCTTTATGCCTGATGTGACGAACCAGTGCCCGGGTATCGATATCTGAAATGCCGACGATGTTTTCATTCTGAAAATAATCCTGGATGGATTCAGAAGCTTCTTTCCTACTAAAACCAATGTTGTAATTTTTACAAACCAGACCAGCTATTTTGATGCTTTCAGATTCAGTTTCGTCCCTGTGTATCCCGTAATTCCCGATATGAGCGTTAGTGGTTACCATGATCTGACCAAAATAAGAGGGGTCAGTAAAAATTTCCTGATACCCTGTCATGCCAGTGTTAAAACAGATCTCGCCTGTAGTGGTACCTATTTTTCCGGCAGCTTTACCATAATATACGGTGCCATCGGCAAGTAGCAGGATAGCTGGTAACTTGGTGTAGTTAGTCATTGTATGTATAATGAGAAATAATTAGTGTAAAAAAAGAGAAAAATGAAAGTCTGACTTCGGTTTTGATGCCGTTTATGTTTTTAACAAATGTGCTGTTAATTAACCCCTTCATTTCAGGGTACAAAGATAAGAGTTTACCGGGTTTTATTCAAGATTTTTTTTGAGTTTGTAAAAGGAAGAATGTCACAAAAAGAATAAAAACTCTTTATTTCAATTGTAAAACCTAATTTTGCTTTTAACTAAACGTAAAAGCATGTCGGTAAACAAGGAATTTAAACGAATCACTACCCATATATTACAGGAAATGAAACAGCGTGGAGAGAAGATATCTATGCTGACTGCATATGATTATTCTATGGCCACTATCCTGGATGACGCAGGTCTGGATGTATTATTAGTGGGGGATTCGGCTTCCAATGTAATGGCTGGCCATGAAACCACGCTTCCCATTACGCTCGATCAGATGATCTATCATGCCCAGGGCGTAGTTAGAGGTGCAGCCCGTGCTTTTGTTGTGGTTGACCTGCCTTTTGGGTCCTACCAGGGAAATTCTAAGGAAGCCCTGAATTCAGCTATCCGTATTATGAAGGAATCCGGAGCCCATGGTGTAAAGCTGGAGGGCGGTGCCGAGGTTGCAGATTCTATTCAACGCATCATTACCGCAGGTATTCCGGTAATGGGACATCTCGGCTTAACGCCTCAATCGATATATAAATTTGGTACTTATACCGTTAGGGCCAAAGGAGAGGAAGAGGCAGACAAACTGAAAAGTGATGCGCTTGCTTTACAGGATGCCGGCTGTTTTGGTATCGTATTGGAAAAAATTCCCGCCAAACTGGGAAAGGAGGTTTCACAGAACCTGCATATTCCAACAATAGGTATCGGTGCAGGGCCTGATTGTGACGGGCAGGTATTGGTGGTAAATGATATGATCGGTTTAACGAAAGGGTTTAAACCACGTTTTCTGCGCCAGTACCTGGATTTATATGAAGGTATTAAAGGCGCTGCCGAGTCTTATATCAGGGACGTGAAAGGGAAGGATTTTCCAAATGAAAAGGAACAGTATTAATGCCGGTAACTGATAAAGATGTACTTTACGAAGACAACCACCTCATTGCCGTCATGAAACGTGCAGGAGATATTGTACAAATTGACGAAACAGGTGATGAGCCACTGGACGAGCAGGTAAAAAAATACCTGGCGTTGAAATATAATAAGCCCAATAGTGCTTTCTTAGGCGTGGTACACCGGCTGGACAGGCCAGTGAGCGGAGTAATCCTGTTTGCCAAGACCAGCAAGGCCCTGGAACGGGTGAATGCGATGTTTAAAAACCGGGAGGTTAAAAAGACTTATTGGGCAGTGGTACGTAATAAACCGTCAAAGCCATCAGGAACGCTCGTTCACTGGCTAATTAAAAATCCACAGAAAAATGTGGTTACACCTTATAACACCGAGGTGCCCGGCAGTCAGCGGTCGGAATTGAGCTATAGATTGATCGGCGAATTAAATGGCTATTATCTGATCGAAGTAGATCCATTAACCGGACGGTCCCATCAGATCAGGGTACAGCTGTCTACCATGGGCTGCCCGATTGTGGGCGATAACAAATACGGTTATCCGCGTGGAAGCCGTAAAGGCAGCATCTGTTTACATGCGCGCCGGCTGCAATTTATTCATCCTGTTAAGAAAGAGCCGGTCAATGTATTTGCTAAATTGCCAGTGGATGGCTTCTGGGAGAAGTTTGAGGGATTTTAGAATTTTTTCGAGGATTCAAAACTAAGGTAAATGACACAACATACCTGCTGATTTGAACGACATGACTTTGTTTTTGATTCATCGTTATGATTAGTTTTAAAAAAGCAGTTTTATATGTGTAAAAAATCCATCCTAACCGGTTTCGTTTTCCTCAGTATCGTCATTCTCGCCGGATATAAACCGGAAAAGAGCAATGTGTTAAAGGCCAAGACCTCAAGACCAAATATCATTTTAATTCTGGGTGATGATATGGGCTATTCGGATATTGGCTGTTATGGGAGTGAAATAAAAACACCCCATCTCGATGAGCTTGCTAAAGGCGGGCTTCGATATACACAGTTTTATAATAGTGCTCGTTGCTGTCCTTCAAGGGCATCATTGTTAACTGGTCTGTATCCCCATCAGGCAGGAATTGGCTGGATGACTGGTCGCGATGAGTTTTTACCCGGTTATAAGGGAGAGTTAAATACACAATGCATTACTATCGCAGAGCTCTTAAAAACCGCTGGTTACGAAACTTATATGACCGGTAAATGGCATGTTGCTAATAAAACTGCTTTGAGCATGTGTGACGGCCCTATATCTCTGCTATGCTCAAAAAAATGCCAAGATGTTTGAGAACTAAGCGCATAATGCAGAATTTTCTAGCTATTCTGATATGTAATTTTATTTCAATAAACCAAATGTAAACCATTCTCTGAGCACCGCCCTATGCGGGTTTAGAATATTATGTTATAGATATGTGCATTTTTCGATGTGTTAACACGAAGGGCCCTGGTTTTATCTGAAGCTGGCTGGCTTGAATAGCGCTCTTCCGATTGTTTTTAAACAGAATTGAATCCTAAACTAAACAAATTATGACGTTGTGCTTTGCAAGCCTTAATCTGATTAAAAAAGGCAATGATGCTTTATCGATCAAAGCGTTGCTAATTAAATTAACCAACCATGATCATCGTTCTTTTCACGAACTTTATGATCAGTTTAGCACACCGTTATACGCGAACATCTTAAGAATGGTGAAGGACAGGGAGCTCGCACAGGAAATTTTGCAGGATGTATTTGTGAAGGTATGGGAAAAGCGGGGACTTATTGATCCCGAGAAACCTTTTACCGCTTATTTGTTCAGGATTGCCAGAAACTTGGTTTATGATCACTTCCGGAAACTGGCCCTGGAAAAGAAGCTGGGATCACATCTGCTTGCGAACGGCAAAGATGCCTATAGCCATATTGAAGAAGAACTTATTTTTAAAGAAAGCAACCAACTATTTTTGGAAGCCGTAAATAAGCTTTCCCCACAGCGAAAACAGGTGTTTACTTTATGTAAGCTGGAGGGTAAGAGCTACTGTGAGGTGGGTAACCTGCTTCATATTTCCACCTCAACGGTAAGCGACCATCTGTTGAAATCAAACAAATTCATTAAGGCTCAGATGCTGATTTCAGATTCGGTATCCTTTATACTTATGGGGTTCATCTTGAAGTATTGCCTGGCCTTTGATGTCATCTGCTTTATGTAGTTGCGACCCCTTAATGCGCCTAAAATTCTGTGCAGGTTAAGGCCTGAAAAAATAAAAAGAAAAAATAACATTTAGAGCAGGGACTTTTCCGCGTCGGACCGTATTACCTATAAAGGATATGTTTTGATTGCTTATCAGCACCATTGCTTTCTAAAACATCGCCTTAAAAAGAAAATATATATTAAATGAACAACCGGGAAGAACTCATCATATTATTTAAGCGTTACCTGGCAGATGAATGTTCGGAAGAGGAAGCGGAGGCTTTCCTGGAATTGCTGAGATCCGGCGGGTATGAAGCCTTCCTGAGAGATTTGATTGATATGGAATTAAAACAGGACATCGATCCGCAGTTTAAAGACCAGCCACAGGTTAAGGAAGTGTTAAGAAGCACGAAGCAGCAGATCGTCCGGCAGATCCGCGGGCAAAACGATCGGCAATATCCCACTAAAAACAGGTTGTGGTTTAAAATCGCAGCTGTACTTCTATTGTTTGCAGGAGCCCTATTCTTTAAAATACATATAGAGAAACAAAACCTTGCGGCAGACGTAGCGCCTGGAGGTAATAAAGCTGTGCTGACATTGGCCGATGGGTCGAAAATTATTTTAGATCAGGCGGGTAAGGGTAATCTGGCGCAGCAGGCCGGCGTTCAGATTGTAAAGACCGCAAATGGGCGGCTGGTGTATACCATCAGGAAAACTGCGCATTCAAACAGGGCTACCATGGGCAATTTAACCAATACCATATCAACACCAAGAGGTGGACAGTATCAGGTAAATTTACCTGACGGAACAAGAGTCTGGCTCAATGCAGCATCTTCTTTAAAATTCCCCTTGAATTTTGCCGGGTTAAAAGAACGGAAGGTTGAGTTAAAAGGAGAAGCTTACTTTGAGGTAGAAAAGGATGCTTCAAAGCCTTTTATCGTACAATCCGACCAACAGACTGTACAGGTATTAGGTACTCATTTTAATATCAATTCTTACGAGGACGAGTCAGAGACCAAAACTACACTGTTGGAAGGCGCCGTGAAAGTCACTGCTATGCGGGCGAAAAAGCCAGCACAGGCTTTCTTAAAACCAGGTCAGCAGGCCCGGATTAATTCGGCCTCCACTCATGTTAATGTTATTCGAGTAGACCCTATGGTGGAAATCGCCTGGAAGAACGGACAGTTTTTCTTTGAAAATGAATCTATTGAGAATATTATGAAACAGATTTCCCGCTGGTATGATGTAGAAGTGATCTACGAAGATGACCTGGCAGGGAAAACTGTTTGGGGTTCTGTAACACGCTATACGAATGTATCAAAGGTTTTGTCAATACTGGAATTAACCGGAGGAATCCATTTTAAAGTAGAAGGAAGGAGGATCATTGTGCACAAGTAATTTTACTTAAATGTGGTAAAATACCGTGACCCCGATTGCCCTCGGAGCCACGGATAAATATCAGGTCTTTGCTAAAAAGTCTCTACAATTAACAATTATAACCAATAAACCCAATAACCAAATGTATGAATTTTTACGATCTATTTAGGTCTGCTGTCGGTATACGCAGAGCTAATCAAATATTGCGTATTATGAAGTTGATTATCATCATCATGACCACACTATTAATGGAGGCGAGCGCTTCAGGATTTGCCCAAAAAATAACTTTTTCTCAAAAAGGCAGTTCCATTAGAACGGTGTTTAAAGAAATTACGAGACAAACCGGATACCAGGTGATCTGTGATGGAGATCTGATTAAAGCTGCAGGCGTAACCGATGTTAGTTTTATAGACGCTACCTTACAGGAAGTATTTGATGAGTTTTTTCCAGGAAAGGCTATCAAATGGACCATTGCGGATCAAACGGTCATTATCCGGAAAGACAGCGGCCAGGCGGTAACTGCGTTGCCTGTTGTCGTTAAGAAAACAGACAGGGCAAGCCGCTTAAGGAT
>CBFGNP010000157.1:0-7931 GCA_965650095.1 uncultured Pedobacter sp.
TTCAATGTGGGAATTGCAAATGTAAACAGTCACATTAAGGGGTTTGAATATAAGCTGTCAAACTTCAGCTTCGAAAACCTGAATATAACTGCGAAGAATAATCTAACAATAGACACCTCAATCGTAAAGAATTTCAAATTAAAGAACGTGACGGTTAATGGAACCAAACTTTTCTAAATTCTTATCTGGGCCCTCCATCGACTGAGATCAATTGTTTGGAAGTAATGATCTTCAGTGCAGCATCTGAAGAAAAGCCTGTTTTTATCAATGCATCGTAATAGCTTTTTATAATTTTAGCAAGCTGATCAGTTATGGCTGGATTGCTGTACATATTCAATTGTGCGCTAAGCATACTCGTATACATGTTGCTAACCATTGGTCCAAGGTTTGCCATTTGCCTCGTAGGAAATGAAGCTGTAAGGTCACCTTTAGATGGGGGTGGAGGTGGCATAGTAATCACCTCGGTTATTCTATTGCCAGACTCTGGTTGAGATTTATTCAGGCTTACTCTAAAATAATTAAAAAAGTTGATCCCGTTATTTAACTCAGCTAACGAACGTGCCCGCTCAACTACATTGATTTCTTTCGTGCCTGGTTTCAATTTTTCAAAGTATACTTTAAAATTAACTTCCTCATTGTCCGCTGTAGCTACGAACTTTTCTGGTCTTGCCGGAATGCCTTCCGATCGTACGTAATTATACTTTTCCTCCCCGTTAGCATCCTGTAGATACATACTTTTATTCAATTGTACCCAGCTGCCTTTTACGGAGCAAATATGCTTGAAAGAGACAATGGTATGGTGTTTATTTGTCTCTATTTGGGTTATAATAGTTGTCGGGTCTTCCGAACTACCTACCAAGGGGAACTTAATAGATTGGCTAAATACGGTTAGCGGTAATAAAAGAAATGCTAAGAGGATTTTTTTAAAGTTCATAATTTTTTTAGTCTGGGAAAGTGAAGAGCAAGGATTAGGAGCAAAAGCGAATTTTCATATAAGAGTTCGTTAATTGTGTAGATATAAAGATATTAAAAATGCGATGGATTTAGGAATTATTTCTCGGATAAGGATATAGGGGGGAATCGAAACCTAAACGAAGCCTTCTGCTTTTTTTAAGATGGCTTTAATGATATGATCTAATTCTTTAGCAGAAGAAATCAGTTTCTTAACGATCTCCTGATTCGCATGCTTATCGTCTTTTTCAAAATCAAGTAATTCCGCTAAGCTCATTACATTACATAAAGGAGCCCTTACCAGATGAGATTGTATCCATGAGATCTCACTTAACTTCTTGTTCTGACCTTCTATTTGTTTAACATATTTCGTTTGATCTGTGATGTCCTGCATGGCACCAATCAGCTTTTCCGCCTCACCCCGGTCATTATAAATTATAAATCCCCTGTCTAATATGTATTTATAAGATCCGTCTTCACTTATGAACCGATATTCCGACTGCGTTCTCAGCTCTTTCTTGCTTATCCGCTCAACTAAGTTTTTTGATACTTGATCTATATCATCAGGATGTACATGGTCTCGCCAGAATTCCAGGGTGGTCTGCCGTTTAACACTGTGGCCAAGTATTGCTTTTAATCCGTGGCTCCATATTACGGTATGGCTTGCCATGTCCCATTCATAGATTGCGTCACTTGTCGCTTTCGAAACTGTTTCATAGCGTGTTATGCTTTCTTCAATCTCTTTTTCGATTTGCACCCGCTCTGTAATGTCCCTTGAATTTGAGATCACACCACCCACTGCAGGGTCATCTGTTAAGTCGGTAAGAATGGTCTCGATCCAACGGTATTCATTATTTTTCCCTTTAAATCTAAATGGGGCAATCTCTATTCGTTTTTCTTCGCTTAAAGATTTAAACCTCATGATAATCTGATCTCTATCATCTTCATGCACAAAGTCGAACACGTTTCTACCGATATAAACTTCCGGCGCCAGGCCCCAGATCGATTTTGTTGAAGGGCTGACATAAAGGTACTTCCCGGTTTTATCCATAATGGTAATCAGGTCTGCACCTTCCTGGACCAATGCCCTAAATCGTTGTTCGCTGGCTTTTAATGCTGCTTCAGCATTGATATTATTGGTAATGTCAACAATTAAGGTAAGTCTGGCCTGCCTATGGTTAAATATAATGGAGTTGCTTTTAACGTTGACATAGATACCTTCTCCATTTTTCTTGAAATGCTTCCATATCGTTTTCTTGACGAGTTTGTTTTTTGTAATCTGATCGATTGTCTCTCTTAAACTTTCGATGTCCTCATGCGATCTCAGATCTTCAAGTGTCATGGTAAGAAACTCTTCTCTGCTATATCCATAATGTAGAACAGCTGCATTGTTTACATCCATAAACTGCAGGGTTTCCACGTCATAAACCCATTGTGGCAGCGGGCTCATATCGAACAATTTTCGATATTTCTCTTCCGACTGATTCAATTTATGGTTGATAATCTTACGTTCGATACTGTAAACAATGCTTTTGTGCAAATGTGTTGCCGTTAGTTCGTCTTTTAACAGGTAATCTGCAGCACCTAAATAAAGTGATTTAACACCAAAGTGTTTGTCGTCATAGCCGGTCAATACAACGATGGGGATGTGATCAGCAAGTACAACGATTTCTTTCAAGAGCGCATCACCCCTTGCATCGGGCAAGGCAAGGTCAAGCAATATGACACTTATTTTTTCCTGAGTACTTATCGTATATTTTGCCTGGGCAAGTGTTGTCGCATTCAGAATTTCCGGATGGACAAATGCTTCAGTTAAATAGTCCTCTATAAGGAAAAAATCTCCCGCATTATCTTCTATAACCAGTATATGTAATTTCGAAGATAAGGGCATATCTTTAAGCTTTAGGTAATTGCACTATACTGATCCAGAAGTCTTTTATTGCGGAGATTGTTTTCATAAATTCTTCTGAATTTACTGGCTTTGTGATATAACAGTTTACATAATTCTGATAGGAAGATGCGATGTCTTTCTCAGAAGAGGAGGTAGTCAGCATAATAACCGGAATGTGTTTTAGGTTTTCCTTTGATTTAATAAACCTGAGCACCTCGTGCCCATTCATTTTTGGGAGATTTACATCAAGCAAAATCAGCTCCGGAGTGATCGCGTTGCTGTATGTTCCATTTTTTTCCAGGTATTGGGTGGCTTCCCAACCATCTTTAACTACAAAGACCCGATTGGTAATCCGCCCGTCAAGTAAGGCCTCGGTTGTCAAAAGAATGTCTCCTTCGCTGTCTTCAACTAATAAGATTGAAATTGGGTTCATCATGTTTTAAAAGGCTTGTAGTGTATATATCTTTTTATTGAAAATGTAACTTGATTTTGATTTAAGTGGCGCTCCAACTTTCGTCCTCTTTTTTACGAATGGTGAAGAAAAAAGTTGAGCCTTTATCTGGTTCGGATTGTACCCAAAGTTTGATGCCATACTTTTCAGCTATTTTTTTACAGATTGCCAGTCCAATTCCCGAACCCGAATATTCGGTATTATTATGTAATCTTTGAAAAGCTACAAATATTTTATCAAAAAATTGCGGGTCAATGCCAATACCGTTGTCCATAACAGCAATTTTACAAAAATCTTTGTGCTCTTCTGCCACAATTCTGATCAGTGGTTTTACATCTTTCTTTTGGTACTTTAGCGCATTACCGATCAGGTTTTGCAGCATTTGCTGAACGGGTATTCTTACCGCTTTAATGGTGGGAAGATCTTTCCATATCACCTGAGCATTCTTCTCATCAATAGTTGTCTGGCAAAATTGAACAATCTGGCTTACCACATCGTTTAAGTCAACCAATTCCAATTGCTCTTGTGTTTTACCCACTCTCGAATACTCCAATAAATCTAAGATAATTCGACGCATGCGCACTGCACCATCTACAGCGAAATGAATGTACTGATTTGCTTTTTCATCAAGCTGGTCCTTATACTTTTTTTCAAGCTGCGTTAAAAAGCTGGTGACCATCCTTAGTGGTTCCTGGAGATCATGAGAGGCGATATAGGCGAACTGTTCTAATTCCTCATTTGAATAAGCCAGCTCTTTTGCTCTTTTTTGAAGCTGGTACTCTGCCTTTCTGATCGCAGTGGCGTCTCTGGCTACACAATAGATTAGTTTTTCGTTCTCTTTCCATCTGGCAGACCAGGTCATGGACAGTATTCCACCGTCTTTTTTGATAAATCTATTTTCAAAATTGGTCATCTGCCCGAGGCTGATGATCTGCTCAATAAAAGGCTCAATACTTGCTATGTCGTCCGGATGGATGAGGTTTTTCACATTAGCGCCTATAAGTTCAAAGGGTTCATAATCCCATAATGTTTTTGAAGCGGCACTCATTTTTACAAAGTTACCTCGTTGATCAAGGGTACAGATTACATCTACAGAATAATCCATGATATCTTGAAGTTCGGCAGTACGTTGTTCCAGTTGCTGGTTAAAGGAAGTGATAGAGATGCTTTGCTTTTCAATTTGCGTGAGCATGTAATTGAACGAATCGGTAAGCTGCCCCAGTTCATCAGACCCTACCTTTACGGCACGGACAGAATAATCCTGATCATCCGAAATCGCCCTTGCCGTTTCAGCCAGTTCGAGGATCGGGTCTGCGATAGATCGTTGTAGTTTTAAGCTGAGCAGGTAAGTCAGACAGGAAGTAAGAACAATAATCAAAACGACTACCCCAGAGTAGACCTTAAATCGCTCCTTAAGTATTTCCATATCAGATCTTAGATAAAGCATACCCAATTGTTGATTATGCTGTATCACAGGTAGAAAAACCGTAATGAAACTGTCCTTATACTGATAGCCCTTATCTTCTGTTTTTTTTGGAAAAATCGAAGGCGATGCATTTATGGGATAGGTAGCAAACAGGTGGTTGTCATTGTCATAAAGGGCGGCAGCTATAATACGCGGTTCTGATTTTAAGGCGCGCAAAATTTCTGAGGCATCTTTTTGATCTTTAAACGCTAAGGAAGCGGTACTGTTTGCAGCAACAATTTCTCCGATCGTGAAAAGCTGCCTTAGAGAAGATTTGCGAAAAGAATAATATTCATAGGAGAAAAATGCAATGCAGGCCAGAAGCAAAACTGATCCGCTGGTGAGTAATATCGCTGTCATCAGTTTTTTTCTGATGGGAACATCTTTTCCTAACATAACTAGCTGCTTTTTACTTTAATGATGGTCGCTAATCTTAATAACTTCGAGCTTATAGAAAGATCTGTATTGTTCGCGGCCCCCAGATTGATCCTGATGCGGACTTTATTGTTTGTCATTACGAAATTGATGATTCCACCTAGCTGGTTGAACCTGAATGCATCACCTACCGTAAGGATATTTTGGTTTTTAGCCCTTGCCAGCGCTTGTTCCAGCTCATTCTGATTCTTCAGATTAATATATAGAATATGGCAGGCTTTTATGTCCTGAACCTGGTCATAGCGGCGAACGAGGATCCGGTGTCCATTTACTGATTCGCCCCGAACGGTTTCTTCTAAAAAACTTCCGTATGGGTTTTCACCTAATATGCCAATGATGAAAGGGGCATTTTTATCATCAAAGGATTTATCCGGCCAGACAACGAATTGCGTAAAATTAAAAAGGAAAACAGCCTTCAACTGATATTCGGTAGGGATATCAATGGTTGACGAATCCCTCATGCCACAGAAAAGGAAAAAAAACGCCATCATACATGAAATTTTAGCTGCTCTGCTCTTCATTGACATTTCTGTTGATCTCTTTGTGGCCACATTCTATGTGTTGTTAATGATTGCATAAACGAACTGATTCATTAGATATAAAAAAGGGTTAAGTGCCATTAGATCAATATCGTAAGGTGATCCTCCCGTAAACTGTACGTTCCATCAGGCGCGGGGAAGGAGAGCTGGGTATAAATTCGCGGTGATAATTTTTTAACAGGTTCTGTCCTATTAAATCCAGCTCAAGGACTTTATTTAAATGCCATCCAATTCTGGTATCTAATCCAACATAGCGGGGGATATACGGTTTGGGCAACTTATCTATATAGCGTAAAAAAGCACCAAATTCGAATCCTTTTCGCAAACGAAGGGTAGATTGAAGTGTAAATTGGTTTCCGGCATCATTGCTTTCTGCGGTTCCAGCATTAAGATCTTTACTGTCTGGCTTTACAGACAGTTTTTTTTGCAGTAAGGTATAGCCCCCCTGGAAGTTCCATCGATCGGTTAAATTATAGGTTGAAGACAGTTCAATCCCATAGGTTTTACCATTTACACCATTTCCAAATGTTATAGGGATGCCCAGGGGCGGAGGTCCGGGTTCGGAACTTCGTATATGATTGTAAACGTTATAAAAAGAAGCCACAGAGATCATCAAATTCTTCAATGGCTGGGTTTTCCAGCCGAGTTCATAACTGACCACGTTTTCGGATATAAAATTTTCACTTCCACTGAGCAGGTCCAGATCTGGTGTCAGATTCAGACGGAAATCCCGTTCAATCCTGGCAGGCGTTCTGACTGCCCGGGAAACAGCGGCCCATATCGTTTCGTGCATGGAAGGGGTCCAGCTGAGGCGGCCATTGGGCTGGTACTCCAAACCCGTATAACTGTTATGTTCAATTTTTGCACCAATGGTAAACTTCAGGCGTTCCCTGATCAGGGTGATGTCATCCTGTAAAAACGCACTATAAAGGTTTAGGTTTTTACGGGCGGGTAGAAACTGGAAAAGCTCCAGGTTAGTCACCTTATGATCCATATAGCGGAAATTAAGCCCATAGGATAAAGTATGTGTTTGGCTAATCTGATTACTTACATGCAGATCTAAATCGTATGTTTTTAAATCTTCGGTAAAATCGTTTTTAAAGTCGCGCCAGGTGTGATCATAATAAGCCTGCAACTGGAATTCAAATTTCCCGGAGATTACATGTTTCCACTGATAGCTGATGTTATCACCGCGCGTATACACAGCTTCTTTATTTCCATCAGGGTTAGGACTGCCATAATAAAGATTTTGCAGCAAGGTATGACTGTCGTTATCAGAAGATTCCCAATCCAAACGAAAGCCTGCCTGGACCATCGACCAATGATCATGGGCATTCAGTTTATTTGAATCGAGCGTGTTGTCCATTTTAAATCCGGTCCCATAAACCCGGTAAGACAGATGGTCTGCTATCTGGCCGCCATATCGGAGGCTTGCCGATCCTGGAAAATTGCTTCCTGCTGCCGCTTCGATAAATATTCCCTGGGTTTGCTTCGCGCTTTTTGTGATGATATTAACCACGCCGTTAACAGCGTTTGCGCCCCATAATGTTCCTCCAGGGCCACTGATCACTTCTATTCTATCTATATCTTCCAGCAATACTTGTTGAGCATCCCAGAAGACTCCTGCATACAAAGGAGTGTAAACACTGCGGCCATCAATCAGTACAAGTAGTTTATTGGCCAGAACATTATTAAAGCCTCTTGCGCTTATGGCCCATTGGCTGGCATTTACCTGGGCCACCTGTAAATTGGAGGCTAATTTTAGCGCTTCAGGAAGTGTTTTTGCACCAGAACTGCGAATATCCTTTTGTGTGATGACTTGGATAGCCGAAGCTACCTCAGTTAATTTTTCGGGCCTTTTGGAAACCGAAACCACTTCTATGTTCATTAATTCTTCGAGATCTAACCGTTTTAAAGCGCTGGTACTGTTGGGGTCAATGGTTTGGGCCAACACATTTTGCAGGGTTGTGAAAAAGATAAACAGGAGAACGATAGTGACTGGTTTGTATTGCAATTTTTTGATGCGCATAGATTAGATCCGTTGTCGATACTAAACTTACAAAAAGATCAGAGAAATACAAATGGGTTTTGCGAATCATAAAAACTCTTCATAGTTGTCCTCTATGGAACAGATCTTACAGTTTGTTAAATAATATCATAATAAAGCTAAACAAAACCGTTTGTTGCGGGTTATAGATA
>CBFGNP010000158.1:0-7896 GCA_965650095.1 uncultured Pedobacter sp.
GAATGCTTCATGGTCATCAGAAGCAGGTACACATATCCTTTTTATCGATCAGCGCATCCTGCATCTGCCAGTTAAAAAACCCCATATCGTGGTGGGACAAATTCATGATGCAGACGACGATGTCATTGTTTTCCGACTGGAAAAGAATAAGCTCTTTGTAAAAATGGATGATGAAAAAGGACCTGTAATGGACGAAAATTACCAGTTGGGCAGCAGGTTTAACGTCATGTTTAAAGTAAATAACAATCAAACCGAATGTTACTATAACGGCAAATTAAAATTCACCTTTGCTAAAGCTTTCAAAGGTGCCTATTTTAAAGCCGGTGCGTATGTGCAATCCTCCTGTCAGGGTAGAAGAAAGGTTGATGGGGAATCCTGCAGTGCTTACGGTGCAGTGGAAATTTATAACGTCTGGGTAAAACATGAGGATTAACATAGATGGGATGGACCGTCAGGTTTATACAAGTCGACATTTTTCCAGGAGACATAACCCAGTTCCGCACAAACATCAGTTACAATTTTGACCACCTCGGGAGGAACATCGCTTGCAATAACCCAGCGGACCGCATAACTACTGTTGTACGATAGATATACCATTAGATGCTCACAAATCCCCACATTGGGCAATGCTTTCTCAAGCAGCAATTGTAAATCTGCCGCAAAGCGTTCCAGTCTTTCACTCATTAACCGGGTCAAGGGCGCATGAGGTTTCCCATCAAAGTCAATAATAGGAAAAACAGCCACATTAATCATTCAGCAGGGTGATAGTTAGTAGGCATGTAATGGCAAGATTCATTCCAAATTGCCTGATCCGCTATAATTTTATAGTCCGCCCCGCTGTCCTTCTACACTATCTGTAAGCGACTCTATTTTTATATAGGTAACCAGTTCTTTTACCTTTTTCTTGTAAAATGAAGGTTTTTTCAATCCAAAAGCAGAATCCGCTGGCAACCTGAATATGAGGCTATCCCCCGCTCGTACGCGCCTGAAAATATCAAAAGATGCTGCCGACATGACGGCAGTATCCAGCTGCTGGAAAGCTGCCCCCGTACGCTTTGTATCATTCAGTATCGTATCGCCATATTCCTGACGCAACTGCATTTTTAAAAACTGTCCGGGTTTAACCAACTCGCCTTTGCCGGTGCTAATGATCCGGTATCGCAACCCAGATTTTCCGGTCTTATAACTATTATCTTTACATGCTGCCAGAAAAAGAGCAGCGATATAAAATAGGATCAATATTTTTTTCATAGGATAATATCTAATCTTTCTAATGGTAGGACAAATGTATGATTTCTGTCGCATTTGCCCCTCATTATGACGTTTACTGCCAGCCCTTGTCATTCATATCTATTGTAAATTTGTTCTACCTAAAAATATAAACATGAGAAGAGTTATTGTCCAGGAATGGGTTACTGTTGACGGTTTTGCCGCAGGTGAAAATGATGAACTGGATTTTATGCCTCAGGGCATAGCAAATGATGCCGGGAATAGTCTGGAGCAGAACCAATTACATTTCATAGAAACGATAGATACTATGCTATCGGATGTTCGAAGCCTACTGGCCAGGTTCTAAAGACCGAATTGCTACTGGCTTGAACGCACTAAACAAATATGTATGTTCGGAAACGCTTGAACAAGCACCATGGGGAAATTTTGAGGAGGCATCAATTATAAAAAAAGATACAGAAAAGGAAATTGCCAGACTTAAGGAACAGGCCGGTAAAGACATTGTTATCTGGGGTAGCCTTTCGTTAGTCCAATCTCTTTTTAACAGTGATATTATAGATGAATATCAACTCATTCTGTGTCCTTCCGTATTGGGCAAAGGAAGAAAGTTATTCAGGGAAGATAGCAGAATAATGAGCATGAACCTGCTTGATGCCAAAAGTTTTAATGATGGATGTGTCCTGTTAAAATATGCACATTAACTCCATCTTCTGGAGCCTCATGCCTTTTTAGGCACTATGGTCAAGGATTTTCTCTATTAGCTCCATCTCGGTGAAAGGTTTAATGATATAGTCGTTTAGACCGGCAGACAAATAAGCATCATGGGCTTCCAGATTTACCTGACCAGTTATAGCAATGATGGGAAGTTTGGCTTTCTTAGGGTTGTCGAGGCCTCTGATCCTTTTTGTCAGCTCAATCCCATCCATTTCAGGCATTTGAATATCTGTGAGGATCATATCACATTTGTTCCCGGCAACAAACTCAATCGCATCAGCTCCGTTTTTAGCCGTATGGTAGCTAATGCCGTGCTTTTTAAAGATCATTTTTATCACCAAAAGGTTCATATCTGAATCGTCAACAATTAAGATGTGAATGTCCTTAAAACGATCACTCACAATCATATGTTCTTTTTGAGCCTCCAGGTTTTCTTCTTCCTCTGCTGCAATTCGGAAAGGCAGTTCTACATTAAAGGTCGTCCCCTTCCCGACTGCACTTTCGACATTGATTTTACCCTTATGGAGATCGACCAGCTTTTTACTGATCGTAAGCCCTAAGCCGGAACCTTTCTGCCAGTCTTTGCGCTTTGAATCAATCACCTGCGAAAACTCGTTGAAGATAAGCGGGATATTTTCCGGCGATATCCCTATACCTGTATCCATCACTTTTATCAGCAGCAATGCATTCTTGTCATCCACTATTTTTAGGTTAACTTTAATGCTAACCTTCCCTTTGTCGGTAAATTTGATTGCGTTTGCCGTAAGGTTCGTAATGATCTGCTTTAAACGATACGGGTCGCCATCAAGCAGCAAGTCGGGCGCCTCATCCTGAAATAACTCCAGCACAAGCTTTTTCTGGTCTGCAAGCACTTTGGTTGTGTCGGCCACTTCCTTTAAAATCCGCTTATACCTGAAAGGTGTCTTGGCAAGAGATAGTTTCCTGGTTTCCAGGCGGGAAAAATCCAGCACCTCATTAACCGCAGACAAAAGCATTGAGGAAGAGGTGTCCAGCAGTTTTGACATCGCCCGTTGGTCTTCATTTAATGGAGTTGATTTAAGTTGTTCTGACACGCCTATAATAGCATTTAAAGGCGTTCGCATTTCGTGACTAATATTCGTGAAAAACCTGGACTTGCTTACGACCTGCTCAGCAGCCATACTATTAGCAACGATCACTTTGCTATAGGCCCGATAAAGTTTGTACAACAGGAAAATGATGCCTAGATACGCTAACAAGCTGATTAAAAAATTAAGCTTACCAGACCAATCAATACGGTCCAATGAACTTTCTGCTTTATTTTTAAGTGCTATTTTTCTGGAGGCTTCGCTTAACGTAAAGTTGTCTTTGTATTCTTTAAAGAGTAGCTTAATGCTGTTAAAAATCTGCTCGTTTAATGCCAGAATGGCCTGCTCTCTTTTTGTTAGTTTTGCATGGTACTTTTTCTGATCTTCCAGCAGCTTTTTGTAAAATGCAATGACACGTTCCAGTTGCTTTTGATTATATGCATCTGCCATACTATCAACAGGCTCATACGTTAAGGTTTCCGTTTTTTTAATTTTAGCAGTATCAACAGTCTGAGGCTGATTTAAAATGGCACTTTTTAGCCGCTGAAGTAACTTCTTCCTTTTAAGTCCAGGCGTAGCTTTGATTTCTTCCTTAACTACTTTTTTTAATACAGGCGCAGGAAAAGATTTTACCTGCTGAAAATCATTATTGATCTTATCTACATTTAGCTGGAGGTTGATATTGGTGATTGAATCTGTAAGTTTTTTAATCGCGCTGTAAAACAACACCTGCTTGTCTTTATTTTTCAGATCTCCGATGATATCATTAGCGATTTCCCCGCTATTTTCATCCCTAAGACCAGCCAGAATTGTGGAAACGGATTGAATCTCCCGGTTATATCTAACGAAATACAGTGGCTTCCATAATGTGGTGTACATTCGGAAGTTATTCTCAGCTACCTGTAAACTTAACGTGACCGTATCAAGCTTGGAAAGCTGCCGATTATTCTCAAGCTCGTTCAGCGCCCTTACCAATACTTTTTGCCCAGATCTCTGGATAATTGAGTTGCGGAATAAGAAGGTTATAAAAACGACGATAATCCCAAATATAACAAGAAAAGAACGTTGCTTTTTTTTCATTAAGGATTTTTCAATGGTGTTAGGTTATCAAATTTATCATCCACCTCGTTTAGCCAATAAACATGCCAAAGATAATACTACGACTGAAAATGCAGGAATAAGTAATTCTTTATTTACATTTATGTCAGAAAATTAACTTTTGGTATTTGAGAAATTAACAAGACCTATCAGCTTAAACAGAAAATGAAAGCTTACTTAAAAAATTACAGTAGTATCATTTTATTGCTGGCAGGCATCGCTGCCGGAAGTGTGGCAGGCCTCGTTTTCGGCGAAAAAGTTGAGGTTTTAAAACCTATTGGCGACATCTTTTTAAATCTGTTATTTACCGCCGTAATTCCCCTGGTATTCTTTGCCATATCGTCAGCGCTTGCTAATATTAAACCTTCGGACAAGCTGAGCAAAATGATGTGGATCACCTCGATCGTGTTCCTTTCTACGGTATTGATCTCTGCTATTTTAACCATGCTTGCAGTTCGGCTCTTTCCGGTACACGAGTCACTGGTAACTGTGGGCTTTACGGAGCCTGTCGACAAAAAACCTTTTGCTGATCAGCTTACCGGTCTTTTTACAACTACAGAATTTTACGACCTGCTTTCAAGGCAACACATGCTTGCCATGATTGTTTTCTCCGTAATCATTGGTTTTGCAACCCTTAAAACAGGGAAAGAAGGCGCACAATTTGCTGCATTTCTGAATTCGGGCAATGCTATTTTTAAAGGGGTATTTACCCTGATCATGAAAATTGGTCCGATAGGGCTTGGCGCTTATTTTGCCTATCAGGTGGGTGTATTTGGTCCTCAGCTGTTTAGTACGTATGCAAAATCATTGGGTCTATATTACAGTTTTGGCGCCTTTTACTTCATCGCTATTTTTAGCTTATATGCATTCGTTGCCGGTGGCGTCCGGGGCATACGACGGTACTGGAAAAATAACCTCATCCCATCCGCAACTGCTGTCGGCACCTGCAGCAGTATCGCAGTTATTCCATCCAATCTTGATGCAGCAAAAAAAATTGGTATTCCCGATTATATTGCCAATGTAACGATTCCGCTTGGTGCAACCTTGCATAAGGACGGTTCCAGCATTTCTTCGATCGTCAAAATTGCAGTAGTATTTGCCCTTTTTGGAAAAAGTCTCGACACCGCAGATGCAATCCTTCTGGCATTGGGTATGACCGTATTGGTGAGTATTGTGGAAGGCGGCATACCGAATGGAGGATACGTTGGCGAGTTGTTATTTATTTCGGCTTATGGTCTACCGGTTGAGGCGCTGCCACCTGCAATGATCATCGGAACCTTGGTTGATCCGATGGCCACCCTATTAAATGCTACCGGAGACACAGTGGCGTCGATGATGATTTCCAGATTTACAGCCGGAAAGCAATGGATGGAAAATAATTAAAGTTCACACGCTCAAAGGCATAAATCTAATTAAACGTAAATTATTAAGGGACAATTTGTTTTCAAAGCCCAAAAACAATTATATTGCAGTATTGTTTATACAAAAAAATTAACCCCAACACCTAATTTAAATTAACATTGCAATGCCAGAAGGAACAGTAAAATTTTTTAATGAATCAAAAGGATTTGGATTCATAGTACCAGAAAATGGTGAACCGGAGATCTTTGTCCACGTAACGGGACTTATTGATAAGGTCAGAGAAAATGACCGTGTAACCTACGAGGTTGAAAATGGTAAAAAAGGATTAAATGCAACAAAAGTTAAGCTCAGCTAAGCTTTGTGTATTTTTAAAAAAGCATCCGCCAAGGATGCTTTTTTTTTTCGCTCTATTCAGCAATTCCTAACTCCTTATCATTGATCCGACTGGTAACCCAGGCCACACAGCTAAAATTTAATTTGTAGTTTCTCAGAAACAAGCTGGCCATTCCTGTAATATTCGAAGAACCAATCTCCTTCCTTTTTCAGCACCATTCCATGAACTGTCCCGTTATCAGCAATAAAATAGTCCGGGACAGACGTTTTAAACAGGGTCAGGATGATTTTCGGTGCAGTATCTATCAGCTGGTACCCAGTAGCAGTTGGCTGGGCATACAATGTTCCGGCAGACTGCTCTTTTTCTACAGGGCTAACCTTTGCAGCTGGCTGGCTCTCGGGAATGGCAGCCGCAGCAGCCGCTTGCTTACTTTGTGCATTTTCTGTCCTCTTATAAGTATACTGAACTTCATCCAATGAGGCAAAGGCATCTCTAAGGGCAAGATTATAAGCAACATTAAACTCTTTTTCCCTGCTTTTACCTTCCTTGCTTTTGAAAATAATATTACCCTGACAATCCTTTAACAGCAGAGTAAGATTGGTCACAAACATAGATTTTTTTTGCAGTACCTCAACGTGCATTGCGCTGCATTTATTGCCGGCAATTTCCTGCGGTAATTCGGAATGCTCAAAATAAACACTAAAACCCTTTTCTTCCAGAAGTAGTTTTGTCAGCGCATTTAAATTATATTGGTTATCCTGTTTCAGGAAGCTGAATTGTTCTGGCACCAGGACATACTTATAGTTATTAATTGTTTGCTGGGCGTATCCGGCGAAAGAAGTGAATAAAAGGAACAATAAAATATGTGGCTTCATCATAAAATTGATATTACATATAAATAGGTTGCCGAGCGCTCTATGAATCAATATAGATAAATTTATCATTTTTTTTTAAAATACCCGGCTTTTATAAGACCTGTCCCTAAACACCCACCCGTTGCAATACGAAGCCTTTTCATTTTCCATTAGCTAATTGGCTGACAGTTAAATTATTTCGTATATTAGATAAACCAAATAACCCTCTTTTAGTATTTTAAATCATTTTAGTGATTTAAAGAACCAGTTTCAATGTATATACAAGAAGCGCTTATTTGCGGCTTGGCTAAACACTCAATCTGTTTCTCGTATCATCAAATCAGACATTCAACTATAAACCAAATTAAATGGAAAAGATCTCAACTCAAGTTTATGAAAAAATAGACAACGACCTTTACAATGCCGATGGCGATATCTGGTGGAAGCCTGACACCGTACTGAACCTTTTAAAAACCAGCGTTAACCCTTGTCGCGTTGGCTATTTAAACAAAATACTTGCAAAGCTAAATATAAACCCGGCGGGGAAAACTGCTTTGGAAGTTGGCTCAGGCGGAGGAATTCTTACAGAAGAAATATGCAAATTAGGCTTTGAAACAACAGGCATAGAACCTTCTGAAAACTCAAGGGATACAGCCATAAATCATGCTAAACAAAGTGGCTTAAACATCAAATACGATCCGGGTTTTGCAGAGAATTTGCCTTACCCCGATCAATCCTTCGATTGTGTGGTGTGTTGTGATGTACTGGAGCATGTTATGGATTTACCTAAAGTAATTTCGGAAATATCGAGGGTACTAAAACCCAATGGATTATTCTTTTATGATACGCTAAACCGAACTTTTGTTAGCAAATTGGTAGCCATTAAGATTTGGCAGGAATGGAAACGCTGGGCTTTTATGCCTCCAAACCTACACAACTGGGATATGTTTATTAAGCCCAAAGAGTTGAAAACCTTACTGGCTGAAAATAATTTAGACTGGAAAGAACACAAAGGTTCATCTCCGAGCGTCTCCATCCCCACAATGTTAGGCTATTTGCGAAAAAGAGCAAAAGGAACATGGACCTTTGCTGAACTTGGAGAGAAATTTCTTTTGGTAGAAAGCAACGACATGAATATTTTATATATGGGTTATGCAGTGAAGAAATAGTTCTGCCTAAATTCTCAACTCAATTAGATTTCACACGGACAACCAGTTTCCGCTTAGGTTGCTGGCCG
>CBFGNP010000159.1:0-7871 GCA_965650095.1 uncultured Pedobacter sp.
CCTCCCTTCAGTTTTGCCAGCTTGTTTACGATAGATAGTGCAAGTCCGGTTTTGTCGGATTTAATGGTTAAGTGTTCGTCAGCCTGTTCAAAGGACTCAAATATTTTATCCAATTTTTTTTCTGTAATACCGATACCTGAATCATGAACTGAAAATTTAAGCTGGACGTTGTTTCCCTTTGTCTCCAGTATTTTTACCTTTAAAGTAATATTACCGTCCTTAGTGAATTTAATTGCATTTCCAATAAGGGTCATCAGGATCTGATTTAACCGAAGGGAATCAGCAAGGATCATTCTTGGCAGATCAGGGTCAAGTTCGATGCTTAGGGTAAGCTTTTTTTCGATGCAGGGGATACGCAACAGATTTACGACTGCTTCAGAAATTTTCGAAATGTCAGTTGGTGTCCGGTTGATTTTAAATTTTCCGTATCCGATTTTTGACCGGTCCAGTACCTCATTGATCACACCCAGTAATGAATTTGAAGAAATTTCAAGCAGGTTAACCATTTCCCGTTGCTCATCTGTAAGGGTTGTTTTCTTTAAGTAGCGTGCAATTCCAATAATCCCACTGATTGGTGTACGAATTTCACGGCTCATATCGGCCAGGAAGTTATCTTTAATGCGTTTTCCCTGTTCGGTCAACTCCATGGCGCTGAGCAGGTCTTCTTGATAAATTTTTAGTTCTTTGTTCTTTTTCTCTATTTCTCTCCGATTTCTTACCAGCTGGATAAACGATTCGATCTTAGTTGAAGTAACGAAGTGGTCTAAAGGTTTATACAGGTAGTCAAGTACCCCCGTATTTAATCCTTTAAGCATATATTTTGAATCCTTAGCTATCACAGTAAGAAATATGATCAGAATTTCTTCAGCATGCGGTCCATACTTCAGGATCTTTGCCAGTTCAAAACCATCCATCCCTATTTTATCTACATCAATCATAGCGATGGCTATCTTCATCTCCCCGGAAAGTCTGATTGCTTCGGTGGGATCTGAGGTACTGATTACATGAGTATCTTCTCTTTGCAGCAGTGCATCAAGAGCAGCAATGTTCTCGGGCCTGTCATCAACAATTAATATGTTAATTTTTTCCATGTAATTAAATATAATCGCTATTATATTCACAATAATAGCGATTATATTTAATTCATTAATTGCTGATCGTTAATTTGTTTTGAAAATTTCACTATTCCGAAAAGGCAGCAAATAGATGGAGCCGACGAAGATTTGATCGCAAATTAAGAATCTGATGAAACCTGCTGAATTAAACGCTAATTTTGTGAACATGATCGTTTACGGAATACCAAATTGCAATACAGTAAAAAAGGCCAGGGTATGGCTGGAAGAAAATGGCTTTAATGCGGAGTTTCATGATTTCAAGAAAAAAGGCATTACTGCTGAGAAATTGAATGAATGGTGTAGCATCTTTGGCTGGGAGGCTGTTTTAAACAAAAAGGGGTCGACCTGGAAAAACTTAAGCATTGAAGTACAGGGAAGTGTGAAAGATCAGAAAACGGCTGTAGCAATTCTGCTTCAGAATAACAGTGCCATAAAACGTCCAGTGGTTGAAGTCGATGGACGCCCTGTACTGATCAGCTTCAACGAAGAGCAGTACCTTGGTGTGTTGAAGTAGTTGTCATATTTTTTGATTTCATCTGGGTGAGTTAACTATTCTGCTGCAAACCATTGCTGTTAAATTTTGTTAAATTGTAAATTTAACTACGAAACTGCCATACATTTGGTTATGCTTAAAAATCTGTTCCTGTTACTGGTATTTATTGTGCCATTTAAACTGCTGGCGCAAAATGCGGTGTCAGGTAATGTGTATGATTTTGATAATAGAACCTTTCCATTACAAAATGTTAAGGTGAAAAACCTAAGCAGTAGTCAAGTTGTATTAACTAAAGCTGCGGGACAGTTTACGCTGCCGGCGAAGGTTGGCGATTTGATCGAGTTTTCCTCAATGGGTTACCATACTGATACTTTATTCTTAATAAACCTGGATCCGAAAATTATATTTCTTCCTGGAAATTCGACTACTTTGAGGGAAGTCGAAATTTTAAGTGCAAAAGTTAACCCTTCTATTTTGGGCCCTGATCCAATGGCCGCACCCTATAAGCGAATTGCTACCAATGGTCTGCAGGGTAAAGAGAATAATGACCGGGCAGGAGGGCTGTTTTTCAACCTCGGATATGGAAAGTACAGGAGACAGCAGGAGAAAATCCGCTTGCTGGAGGAACGTGATCGTTATCAGGCAGAGATCAATTCTGTATTTACTGAGTCCTATGTTTCGGACCTTGTAAAACTCAAGGGTGAGGATCTGAAAAATTTTATGTCGCTTTACAGGCCTCCTGAAGAACTGGTAAAAAGTGAAAGGCCCTTTAATTATGCTTATTATACAGTTAAAGCCTATCATGCCTGGTTAAAGCTGTCGCCAGCGCAAAGAAAAGTATCTTCGATGCCAAGGTTGAAAGCTGATTAACAATGACGTTACCATATAGACAGATCAAATTTCATTTTATACCTTTATTAAATTGTAATTAACAATTTATATGATTTATAAAACCACCTTATTATGGGGTTTGCTATGTACATGGTGTTTAGCCGTTGTGGCACAGCAAACTAGTCTTCCAGCTAGTAATTACGATCCACACGCCGCATTCAGCCCTTTGTTTTATACCCAGAATGGGAATGAATACCGCTCGGCAAATGGAGGGCCAGGGCCGAAGTACTGGCAAAACCGTGTTGACTATAGCATTACTGCGAATTTAGAGGATGCAAAAAATACTGTATCCGGAACAGTCACCATTAACTATAAAAATAATAGTCCGGATCGTCTATCTTTTTTGTGGCTGCAATTAGACCAAAACCTATTCTCCGGTACTTCAAGGGGCAATGCATTAATCGCTTCAGGCAGCCGCTATGGTTCGAGGGGTGAAAAACTCGATGGGGGTTATAAGATAGATGGCATTACCGTATCACAGAAGCTAAGACCTTTAAAGTTTAGCACGCTGACAGAAGACACCCGTATGCAGATCCGTCTGGACACGCCAATGGAAGCAAATGGAGCAGTGATTGTCATTAGGATCAATTTCTCTTTTGTTATTCCGGTTAATGGCTCAGACAGAATGGGGCATCTGGCCACAAAAAATGGCGAAATATTTACTGTTGCGCAATGGTTTCCCCGGATGAGTGTCTATGATGATATCCTTGGTTGGAATACACTGCCTTACTGGGGCGCAGGTGAGTTTTATTGTGAATACGGTGATGTTGACTTTTCAGTAACCGTACCTGCCGACCATATTGTTATGGGCTCAGGTGAATTGTTAAATCCGCAGGAAGTATTTACCACTGAGCAGTTGCAACGATGGAATAAGGCAAAAGGAAGCGATAAAACGATAGCTATCCGGTCTGAAGCGGAGGTAACTGATCCAAGATCCAGGCCTGGAAAAGAGAAGCTTACCTGGAAATTTAAGATGAAAAATACACGTGATGTGGCCTGGGCCTCATCCAAGGCATTTGTTCTGGACGCTGCCCGTATTAATTTGCCGAGTGGTAAAAAGGCCATGGCAGTTTCTGCGCATCCTGTTGAAAGCAATGGGAAGGAGAGTTACGGAAGAGCGGTGGAGTATGTGAAGGCTTCCATTGAGCATTACTCTGGTAAATGGTTCGAATATCCGTATCCGATGGCGGTGAATGTGGCATGCAATGTGGGTGGCATGGAATACCCCGGCATCGTGTTTTGTGGGTGGAGGGCTAAAGGTGCAGCAGCCTGGGGAGTAATTGATCATGAATTTGGGCACACCTGGTTTCCAATGATCGTAGGCAGTAACGAACGAAAGTTTGGATGGATGGATGAAGGATTCAATACGTTTATTAATGGCTTATCAACCGCAGCATTTAATAATGGTGAGTATAAAGCACTCCCGACAGATATGCATATGATTTCAAAACGTATTGCACAAAAGAATGTGGAATATATTATGCTGAGCCCAGATGCTATGAAAGAAGCAAATATTGGTGTTAACTTATATTATAAACCGGGATGGGGGCTCGATATTTTGAGAAATGAGATACTAGGTGCAGATCGGTTTGATTATGCTTTTAAGAATTATATCTCGCAATGGGCCTTCAAGCATCCTACACCATTTGATTTCTTCCGCTCAATAGAAAATGGTGCAGGAGAAGATCTTTCCTGGTTCTGGAGAGGATGGTTTTTAGATAACTGGAAAATGGACCAGGCTATTGCCAGTGTGAGTGAAGTTAAAGGCGGGGGCGCTGCAGGTTACAATATTGTTGTGGTAAACCTGGATAAAATGCCGATGCCCATTATTCTTGAAGTCAAAACCGAAAGCGGTAGGGCTGACCTGATCAAGATCCCTGTAGATGTGTGGATGAGAAATAAAACCTGGACGGTTCATTATCCCACAAGTGAAGAGGTTGTTTCTGTCGAACTAGATCCAAAACACGTTCTGCCAGATGTAGATGGGACGAATAATTTGTGGCAAAGAGGAAGTCATTAAATATTGGTATTAACCTTGCTATTTACGCCCTGGCATTTATGCCTGCTATTTAGGGTCTGCTTTGACACAAAATATGCCTTCTGTGAACGGGCCTAGGAACTTTTGCCCTGTTAGCGCAGCGGGCACAAGATTCCAGCCTGTGAATAGAACGGCTTATTTTGACCCTTTATTTCGACCATTTGTCTTTCAATTTTTCCAGATCCGTAGTAACTTCAGGTTCTTCAAGTTTAATGAGCCATCCCTTTTGTTTAAGGAGGATGATTTCTTCTTTGGCAACAGAGAGGTCTTTTCCTTTTATATGCTTATGAAAATAGATTGGGGCCTTAGGAGCTACGTTTGCTGTTGCATGAGTTAATATCTCTAGTCTGAATTTAGGCCAGATCTGTATGTCGCCCAGTTGGGCGGAGTAAATCTTTTTAGCGGAATGAGGTGGAATAATACCGGCGAATTCTCCTTTAAAACTGTCTTGTTTCTCGGTGGTCAGGCTGGTTAAGAGCTGATAAGATGTTTCATTGATGAGATGAAAATGAGCAACAGAGTTGCTGTGCTGATCTGCAACCAGAGCCAGATGGATGCCTTCTGTTTTAAATTCTGCCTCCGGCAGGGTGATCTCAGGTTTGTGGGTTAAGATATCATTGTCGTGGATATCACCATAGACCAATGTTACTTTAGAAATCAGAACAGGTATTTCAAAGTCGTTTGAGTCCGTTACCCCGATGGTATCCTTATCAATAATCCTGGTAATGTAGCCTTCAATGTTTTCGTCAACAAAACGAACAAAATCACCTAATTTTAAATCCATATAATGTGTCTTTAATTTTATTTTTATTGTGTCATGCGAGTTCGGACAGGTTTGATCCCTTTGATCGAATCAGCCAGGTTAATATGCAAATCTAGTTATTCTTATTATTTTTGCACCATGACAGTACAAGAACAGGTAAATAACCCATTACATGGTAAAACATTGGAATTTATATTGAAGCAACTGGTCTGGCATTATGGATGGGAAGAACTGGGGCAATTGATACGGATTGCTTGTTTTAATAATAACCCGACTATGAACTCGAGCCTGAGGTTTTTGCGTAAAACCGATTGGGCACGGAAAAAGGTAGAGAAATTATACCTTAATACATTTCATTAAATCATTTTTCAGAACCGGATCTAAAAATGCGTTTTCCTAAAAAAATAAACCTTTGTACTCTTTTTCTCTGTTTGAGCTATTTAACATTTGTTGTTGATTTACGGGCGCAGGAAAAAGTCGATTATCGGAACAGCATAGAATTTTCACCTCAGGTATCCCTGGGTGTTTTTACCGCTCAGCATAAACTGAGTGGTACGGGTTATGGTGGGGAATTAATTTATCATATAAATACTGCCGCAAATCCGAGACCCTGGATGAAAATGCTCAATTTAAAAAGCCTTGACCTGGTGTTTAATTATAAGAACATGAGTGATGTGGTGATGCTGTCTGACCCCCGGCCAAACAGGTTTGGTGATTCATACGCTTTAATAGGAGCGCTTAATTTTTCGTTGTTAAAGGTTAAGAGGGCCGAATTGTTTGTGACGCCTGGATTAGGGCTGGGCTACCTTGGAGAAACGTGGTTTACCAATGAAAATATTTTGGTGGGCAGCCATCTAAATTTTTCTTCGAGGATCGCATTGAAGATGGCGACCCCGATTGGGCCTTCTGCCAGATTGACTGCCGGTTTGGGTATTCTCCACTTCTCCAATGCCGGTGCACGCGTGCCCAATAACGGAATGAATATAAGTAGCGTGAGCCTGGGGATCCTCCAATCTCTGAATACCAGTAAGATGTCGGCTAATGATACCGTTGCCCGGGGGCAGTCTGCAGATTATAAAAAACACAGTATAGATTTTGGAGTTAATATTGGGCGTAGGGGAGTTTACAGAAGTAAAAATGGTTTGTACAAGACAGGTTTATATGCAGGTTATAATTACAGGTTAAATTCTGTTTTTGGTTTGGGCGCTGGAGTGGATGCGGTTTATTATCATACTGTTTATGACCCGCTAAGAAACGTGGAGACCTATGAGTCCAAAGCGAGTTCGTTTGACAGGTGGAGAGTTGGTGCAGCTATTGGGCCTGATTTATGGATGGGCAAAATGGGATTGATGGCTAAGTACGGATATTATTTGCATTACAATAGCTTGATGGATATCAAAACTTATTGGACAGCGGGTTTGAAATATAACGTTATTGACTGGGTTGCAATTCAGGCCAAGATATATTTACATCAAACGGAGGCCGATTTCGTAGGGTTCGGTTTGATATTTAACCCATAAAAGATCAGGTATTTGTTTAAAATAAGAGGATGAGCGTCTTGTTATTGTTTTTAAAGGATTAATTTTCTGTTAACCCCTTGATTTATATAATGTATTGTCTTACCTTTGCAGTCCCTTATTGAGGGGTAAAGTTTTTAAACATAAATAGAAAAACAAAAAAGAAACAATGCCAACCATTCAACAATTAGTTAGAAAAGGTAGAGTAGCACTGGAGTTCAAGAGTAAGTCTCCGGCGTTGGACAGCTGTCCACAGCGAAGAGGTGTATGTACACGTGTATATACCACTACCCCTAAAAAACCAAACTCAGCAATGCGTAAAGTTGCCCGTGTACGTTTAACCAATGGTAAAGAGGTTAATGCTTACATTCCTGGAGAAGGTCATAACCTGCAGGAGCACTCGATCGTGTTGATTCGTGGTGGTCGTGTTAAAGATTTGCCAGGTGTACGTTATCACATCATTCGTGGAGCATTAGATACTTCAGGTGTTGCTGGTCGTAACCAACGTCGTTCGAAGTACGGAACAAAACGCCCTAAGCCAGGACAAGTAGCTGCGGCACCAACAAAAGGTAAAAAGAAATAATTAGGAGGAAAAACAAATGAGAAAGTCAAAACCAAAAAAGAGAATCATTCTTCCTGATCCAAAGTTTAACGATGTTCAGGTGACCCGTTTCGTAAACAACATGATGTTTGACGGAAAGAAATCTATCGCTTATTCAATTTTCTATGATGCTGTAGAATTGGCAGAGAAAAAAGCTGGCGAGAACGGATTAGAGGTATGGAAACGTGCTTTAACTAATGTAATGCCTGCTGTAGAGGTTAAATCACGCCGTGTTGGTGGTGCTAACTTCCAGGTACCTACAGAGGTTAGACCGGACCGTAAGATTGCTTTAGGCATGAAATGGTTAATTTCATATGCACGTAAACGTGGTGAAAAAACGATGAAAGAGAAATTAGCAGGTGAAATTGTTTCAGCAGCTAAAGGTGAAGGTGCAGCAGTTAAGAAAAAAGAAGACACGCATAAAATGGCTGAGGCTAACAAAGCGTTCTCTCA
>CBFGNP010000160.1:0-7857 GCA_965650095.1 uncultured Pedobacter sp.
CAAATATGCAAAAAATAATATCCCTTATACGCCCAAAAAATTCCTGAAAGTAAATCCTAACGGAACGAATGAAGAGGATTTTGTATTTATTTTAGGTTATCCGGGCCGTACGTTCCGTCACCGCCCCGCTCAGTTCATCGAGTACCAGCAGCAATTTCTACTGCCTTATGTATCCGACCTATATGATTTCCAAAATACAGCGATGGAAAATGCAGGTAAGAAAGATAAGGCTACTGAAATTAAACTGGCCACCAGAATAAAAAGAAATGCCAATGTGCTGAAAAATTACAGAGGCAAACTGCAGGGATTGAAAGGAATAGACCTGATTTCACAAAAAAAAAATGAAGATGCTGCCTTGGCTAAATTCATCAATAGCAACGTTGATGTTAAAGCACGTTACGGGAGTTTAATGACTGACATAGATCACCTTTATCAGCTAATTAATGGCGATGCAAAACGAGATTTGTGGTTCACACAGATTTACAATTCTACCAGCCTGCTAGGTATATCCAAAAACATTAATGTGTTCAAAGCGGCACTGGATGCACAACCTGACAGCCAAAGGCAATCCTTCTTTACTGAAAACAAGCCACGTTTAAAGCAGTTTTTAGCAGGAATTTATGAAGCCTGTGATATGGATGCTGACAGGAAGATCTTTAAAAGGATGCTTATTGACGCTTCGATTTTTTCCCGAGAACAACCGGTAAATGCTGTAAATAAAATTACTGGCAAGCTGGCAGACCAGGAAAAGACTATTGACGACTTTGTAAACCACGTTTTTAGCAGCAGCAAACTTACCGATACCAGTTACGTATACCATACCCTTCTTGGTTCGGCAAAAGGAATTGGCAACTATACGGATGGATTTTTATCCTTTGAAAAAGACATAGCCGCTCAAATAGCGGAGTTAAAACCTGAAAAAGACCGCAGAGATGGAATACTAAACAAATTGATGGGCGATTATGTAAACGTAAAAGAGAAGTTTCTGAAAAAGGACTTTATACCCGATGCGAACAGCACTTTACGGCTGACTTACGGCTATGTACGAGGGTATTGGCCGGCGGACGCATCCTATATGCGCCCCTATACGACGATAAAAGGGATATTAGAAAAAGGAACAACAGGAAATCCCGAATTCGACTATCCGGCACAAATCAGGGCATTGTGGGGCGCCAGGGACTTTGGTCCCTTTGTGAAAAAAGACCTTAAAGATGTCCCTGTTGGCTTTCTTTATAATCTGGACACTACCGGTGGCAACTCGGGCTCTCCTGTGATGAATGCTCAGGGAGAGCTGATCGGCGTAAACTTTGACCGTGCTTATGGTGCAACAATTAATGATTACGCCTGGAATGAAAGCTATAGCCGGTCTATTGGAGTCGATATTCGTTATGTACTCTGGGTAGCCTCAAAAATCGACAAAGCGTACTTCCTTTTGAAAGAAATAGGGGTAAAAATTTAACACAAATACATTATAAACAATCGGAAAGCCACCTCCGTCAGGTGGCCTTTTTAATCACCAAACACATGAGAGTAATAGCAGAACTACCACACCCGGAATGCAAGATCACCTTGTTCAACATGAACCAGAAATACATTATCAAATTTGAACAGGGAACACTTGAACAGAGTTATAAATTATCAGAGTTAGATCTAAGCGGAGGAGGAGTGAATGAAATTTTTCAGATCCTTGATGAAGCATTTATCGCCACAGTAGTGGAACGTTTTAAAGCCATGAGAACTGATTTTTCTGCAGCTTATAATAGGCAACAGTACTAATTTACATAAGCGACATAAATAACTGTCATACAGCGGATATAACTATCAAACAAAATATAATTTTACATTTTAGTCTTAGATTCCCTGCATGAGGCAATTTCCATATAAATTATAAATTCAGCAAAAATCAATTAACCATTCTGGATTACAAATAATTAAATATTAAGACAGAATATAATTTTTGGCAGATAAAGTGCCAAATTTTATATAAGTTCGGGTAATTTTGAATCAGTCGGACAGATTTTGCGATCGTATATAAGCTGGGTTCTAAGGGATCAAAATAGAACCTCTAAAAGTTGATTATCTAAAATTTAAATGGAACCTTTGCTGGTATAAATATGACTAACTTGCAACATGATGAAAACTACTGCCCTGTTTATAATCTTGCTTTCGCTTACCATTACCTGTACGATTTCATGCAACAAGATATCAGAAAGTATCCAGCGTGATGTGGTTGTTACCGACACCGTTCTCTTTGACATTCCTGTATTAAGCAGCATCACCAGTACGACCACCATACCAGATATTAGCCCTATTGTAAATCTTTCGGATGAGATCCATAAACAGGTAAATAATTTTGACGTTTCCAATGTTAGCTCAGTTAAACTTAAGAGCCTCGATATGGCTTTAGGTTTAATTCCTGAAGATTCTGTAGATGCCAAGAATAATTTCGGAAACCTTGAAACGATAAAGTTCCAGATTGCAACAGGAGCCCAACAGGAAGAGATCGCTAATACCGCTATTTCCTCGCCGTCCATACTTGGCGCACTTGCGTTAAGTCCCGTTGTTCGTGCTGACGTTCTTAAGTCTTACCTAACGGATGGAGCCAGCCATTACAATGTGCTGGTTAAAGCTAAAACAGCTACCACTACTGTTATGCAAGTAAGGGCCGCAATAACATATACGGTAACTTTAGCAAAGTAAACACCTATCGTTTTTAGCTAAAATTTTAGTATATTTGCACAAAACGGAATAATCATTACTATTCTCTTCATATTACTTGCCAATTGATCCTTCAATTGGGTTTCAAATTCTACTGGTTGCTGATCCGTTACCAACCCGGAATTAAATTATATTTCGCCCAATGATCAGAGCATCATGTTGCAGGCTACAACAGGTAAGAGCAGAGAAAAGTTATTTTTTAACTAATACATTGAATTTATGGCTAAATCTCAGGCGACCTTCATGAAGAAGCAACTGGAAAAGAACAGACAAAAGAAAAAAGAAGATAAAGAACAACGCAAACAAGAACGTCAGCAAAATTCTACAGGAGGTGATCTGGAAAGTATGATGGCATGGGTAAATGAATTTGGAGAGATTGTTAATACTCCTCCGGAGAAGAAATAGAAAATACACCAAATAAAAGCAAGCCATGTTCCATATGGATTTGGCTTGATTACTTCTTGGGAAGTTCTTTCCCTATGATGGGCTACTACGAATAAGCCAATTTAAAATTAATATTACTTTCTTCATAATTTGCAACTATATTTTAATAAACACTTCTATACTGCATTTATTAAAGATTTACCCACATTGGGTAAAATATTACTATACACCGCCTAAGTGTCGCATAAAAATTTTACCTTAGAGGTAAATTTCTCAGGGCTAATAATAAAAGGGATTTTAGTTAAACGCGGCAAAACGTCTCCTCACATTGGTACTGAAATGATCAATAAATAAGTTTTAACCAGTTAAAGAATTCTAAAATTGATAATTTTAAAACCAAACGTACGCCTTGCTCGATATGCTTAATAAAAAGACCATTTTAGATCTGTTTTCCTCGCAAGTAAAAGAAACACCTGATCGCATCGCCACAATCTTTCAAGGCCATCAGCTTTCTTACAAGCAATTAGATGAAAGAAGCAACCAACTGGCCAATTATCTTCAAAAATATGGTGTCAAGAAAGAAACACTAGTTCCTATTTGTATTTCTAACCCAATGGAAATGGTTGTGGGTATCTTGGGCATCCTTAAAGCGGGTGCTGCTTATGTACCAGTTGACCCCGAATTCCCTGTAGATCGTATCAGTTACATGATTGAGGATACTGCCGCAGAGGTAGTTTTATCAGATAGCCCTTCTTCCCGTTTCCTTGAGGCAGCAGAAGGAAAAATGGTTATACTAAGCGATCGGCACCAAAATGAGATCAGTAGTATGTCGATCGGCAAGACCGATATTACAGTTAGTCCGGAGAATTTAATCTATGTGATCTATACTTCAGGGTCAACGGGAAAACCAAAAGGTGTTTTGATAGAACATCATTGTATGGTAGATTACGTCAATGGATTATATAAACATGTTCCTTTGTCCGTCTGCAAATCTTATGCACTAGGGACTTCAATGGCTACAGATCAGGGCAATACCAACCTGTACAGTTCACTTGCATTTGGTGGCACCTTACACTTATTCAGCAAAGAAAACTTCAACGATGTTGAGTATATACATCAATATTTCAATACCCATTTAATAGATTGTTTAAAGCTTGTACCCTCACACTGGAAATCATTATCATTAAATGGTGCAGATCTGTTACCTGATAAATTATTGATCATTGGTGGCGAGGCTTTACATACAACCGTCATTAATGATTACTTAAGCAGGGTCCAAAATAGTTTTACGCTGGTTAATCATTATGGGCCGACTGAAACCACAATCGGCAGTTTGCTGCATGTCGTAGATCCCGCAACCACTTATCGCCATACCATTCCGATCGGGAAGCCTTTTTCTGACGAGCGGGTTTACCTGATGGCTGCCGACCTCACTGAAGTCGAAGATGGCGAAACGGGGGAGATTTACATTGGCGGTGCCGGTGTTGCAAGAGGATATTTAAACCGTCCGGAGTTGACGGATGAACGTTTTATAAAAGATATATTTAGTGATCAGCCTAATGCAAGGTTATACCGTACCGGTGATCTTGCGCGAAAACTTCCTGATGGCAATATTCAATACTTAGGCCGCATCGATGACCAGGTAAAAATTAATGGATACCGTATAGAATTAGGTGAAATAGAAAGCACCCTTCAAAATGCTCCGGGTGTAAAACAAGGGGTGGTGATGGTTCGCGAGAATAGCAATGGCGACAAAAGACTGATGGGATATGTCATCTGTCCTGACCATTATAATAAACAGGCCATAACTGATTTTCTCAACGACAAGCTTCCGGCCTACATGGTGCCACAGCTGTTTATGCAAGTGGATAGTTTTCCTTTTTTACCCAATGGCAAGGTCAACAAAAAGTTATTGCCCGATCCTGATGTATCTTCATTACTGACCAATACCTATTACGCCCCTAACTATAAGACCGAAGCCCAGATCACTGAAATCTGGAAAGAAATCCTTGAGGTAAATAGAGTGGGCATTGAAGACAATTTCTTCGAACTGGGAGGTACTTCCCTACTATCCCAAAAATTTGTGGCACTTTTAAAAACACGTTACCAGTTAAATCTACCTGTAACTAAAGTTTATCAGTTTCCGCGGATAAAAGATCTTGCAGCGTTTTTAGATGGCAGAAAACCAAATAACTCCACTATAAAAAATAAAAGGACGACATCAGCCGGCCAAAATACAGAAGTTGCCATTATTGGCATGGCTGGCAGGTTTCCGGGTGCAAAATCTGTGGAAGAATTGTGGGATATATTAAAAAATGGTAAAGAGACTACCCGCTTTTTTACTGATGATGAATTAGACAATAATATTCCGGATTCATTAAAAAACAATCCGGATTATGTTAAGGCCAGAGGCATAGTAGACGATGTGCAGTCTTTTGATGCTACTTTTTTTGGGATCACACCAAAACTGGCTGAGCTGATGGATCCGCAGCAACGTGTATTTTTACAGATTGCCTGGGAAGTCTTAGAAAAAACGGGGTATACCAACACTCAGCTGGATGCTACGATAGGCGTGTTTGCCGGAGTAGGCCATAATACTTATTATGAGCACAATGTATTATCCAATCCAGCGCTTATAGAGAATGTCGGAAAAACCCAGTTAATCACGGTAACAGCTAAAGATTACATTGCGAGCCGAACGGCCTTTGCATTAGATTTAAAGGGACCTGCAGTTACTGTACAATCGGCCTGTTCAACCTCTTTGCTTGCGGTGGCACAGGCTGTTCAAAGCATAAGATCCGGGCAATGTAGCATGGCTCTGGCCGGCGGAGCTACAATTGATTCACCTGTAAATTCCGGGCATTTATACGAAGAAGGTGCGATGCTGAGCAATGATGGCCATTGCCGCCCATTTGACGCTGATGCAACAGGAACTGTATTTAGTGATGGCGCCGGTGTAATTTTGTTGAAAGATAAAGAAGAAGCTATAAAAGACGGTGATTATATTTTTGCTGTTATAAAAGGAATAGGCATTAATAGTGACGGTGGTGATAAAGGCAGTTTTACTGCGCCAAGTGCCGAAGGTCAGGCCAATGTGATCCGAATGGCTATTAATGATGCCAATGTCAGTCCTGCTGATATCAGTTATATTGAAACCCATGGTACTGCAACACCTTTAGGAGACCCCATTGAAATTGAAGGATTAAATATCGCTTTTGGCCAGCAATCTAAAAATCAATATTGTCTTATTGGCTCTGTGAAGAGCAATTTCGGCCATTTAACCTGCGCCGCTGGTGTTGCCGGATTAATTAAGGCGAGCCTTGCGATGCACCATAAACTGCTACCTGCGTCGATCAATTTCAAAAAAGCAAATCCCAACATTGATTTTGAACATAGTCCATTTAAGGTAAACGATAGCTTAACGTCCTGGGATAATACAGAGAGAATTGCCGGTGTAAGTTCATTTGGAGTAGGCGGAACAAACGTGCATCTTATTATTGCAGCACATGACAACACGCCTCCAATAACTGTTGCCTCTCCCCGTCCATTACAATTGATGACCAGTTCTGCGAAAAATGAACAAAGCCTGGATCAATTTAGTGCTAAATTAGCAGCGTACGTAATCGACACCAATAGTTCGTTGGCGGATGTGGCCTATACTTTAAATGTATACAGACAGCCTTTCAGTCACAGAAGATTTGTGCTGTTCAAGGCTGGCACTGATTTGGCCGAACAGTTGAAAAATCCTTTATCACTGGCGGGACAGACGAAAAAAAACACCGCAAATATCCGTGAAGTTGTATTCATGTTCCCGGGCCAAGGCTCACAGTTCTTGAATATGGGAAAAGACCTTTACCTTCACGAGCCTGTGTTTAAAGATGCAATGGATGAGTGTAATGAACTTTTAAAGTGGCAGCTTCATGAAAATCTGGTCGACATCATATATCCCGAACTATTTAATACGGCAGGTGAAGAAAAACTAAACAACACAAGGTACAGTCAACCCGCATTATTCGCTGTAGGTTATTCACTTGCAAAATTATGGATGAGCTGGGGTGTTTATCCGTCTGCATTTATTGGTCATAGTATAGGCGAATTTTTAGCCGCGCATTTGGCGGGGGTTTTCAGCTTACAGGATACCTTAAAGATAATTGCTACCCGCGGACAGCTGATGAGTGAATTACCCGGCGGTGATATGTTGTCCGTCCGGGAAAAAGCGGAGACATTGCTCCCATTGTTACCTGTCGACATTTCAATTGCGGCAATTAATTCTCCCGGACTATGTGTTGTAGCCGGCACTTCGGCTGCGATTGCCAAATTCAGTCAATTCTTGGATGAAAAACAAATCGCCAATAGGTTATTGCATACCAGTCACGCTTTTCATTCGTATATGATGGATGAAGTGGTTGAGCCTTTTAAGCAAACTTTATCAGCGATAAAATTTCATACACCTTCAATCCCAATTTATTCTACTGTTACCGGAGAGAAATTGCAAAACGAAGAAGCGACCAACCCGGAATACTGGGCCAATCATTTAAGATCTACCGTACAGTTTAATAAAGCTGCAATAAAGTTGCTTGAAGAAAATCAGGAAAAAGCTTTTTTAGAACTGGGCCCTGGCAATGCTACCGCAACATTTGTACGCCAGCAAGCGACTAAAAAAAACAATATCATATTAAGCTCGCTTGAGATGCCGCAAAAGAATGAATCTGCCTACCATAGTCTTTTTAAAGCCCTTGGACAATTGTGGCTCAA
>CBFGNP010000161.1:0-7803 GCA_965650095.1 uncultured Pedobacter sp.
CTATGATTTTAAAAGTGGTGTATTGTTGAAGAAGACCAATACCTTTAACAGTTCAACCAAAAAGGAACCGATGACTACGGTGGAAAACAATAGTTATGATGCTGGAGGCAATAGGGTTTCTAGGGAGTATGCTGATGGTTATGGTAGAACTCCCACCTTGGAGGAATTTCGTTATACTTTTGATGAGAAGGGAAACTGGTTGACTAGGGTGAATCTTCGTCCTGGTACTTATAGTTATGGGATGTTCTATAAAAGGGAGATCAGTTATTATTGATGTTGTTCCTTTTTTCAAAAAAGCATTCTTTTGTGTGGTTAGGCCGTTCCCTTGGGTGTCCGGCTCTCCGCTGTATCTGATGCGCAGGATCCCGCTGCTCAGCGTTTAAATAGTATTCAGTATGGTTTATGATTTCCACTCACCGAATCACTCACCATTTATTTTATTTTGTACGTTTTAGCTGCAATTGCTATATATAAATATAAGTGCTTTTTCCATAAACGACTAAGTATTAAAGCATTTTTGAAATTTTAATTATCTATATTGTCATCAGTAGAACAAGTCTGATATGTATAGTGCATGGTTTAGAACTGCATCCTCAATAATAAGAACCATTACATAGATTTATAGTAAAAATAACACTCATTATGAAATTACTAATCGTTGCAGTAATATTCCAGCTCACTTGTTGTGTCTATGCTAAATCACAAACAAAAGAATTAACAGTACTATTTAAGCAAATTGATAAGGCCATGCAGCAAATAACAAGTGGACAATTCAAACTAAATGATAGTTATAATAAAGTGGCGGTTGGAGAAGATAGTAGCAAAAGATTCAATTCCTATGACTTTTATTTTAAAAAAAATATTTTAGATACACTAATTGGCTACAAGATATCTTCCTTAAGCAATTCAGGTCTTCAGCAACTTTATAACGGAAATGAATTATTAACATTGACATCGTGGAATAGAAAACTTGAAATAGCTCCATCAGCGAATAATATTCAGAGAATTAAGCGATTAAAACAAGGTGACAGAGCTTTTCCTCTTTTTATACAAATTAATTCTATTTTTCAACAGGCGGTTAAATACCAAAAGCAGGATTCATGGAATTTATACCAAAACAAAGTAGATTATAAAGGGCAAATATGTTATAGGATATCCATGCCGCCACAGATTGGCAATAACAGCAAGATTCTTGTGAGCTATTATGTTTCTGTTGATAAATTTATACCTATTGGTCAAGTAGTTATAATGGAAAATATTATTGGCAATGCCAAAGAAATCCAAACTTTTGAAAACTGGATTTCGGACTTTAAACCTAATTCAGCAATTGGCGATAAACAATTCAATAAAGAATCCTTATCAGGATACAACAAGGAAACCATAGTTGATGAAAACATTAAACCTGAAACAATAAAATTGCTCAAAAATGGGAGTCTATCACCTGATTGGGAATTGCCTTTGTTAAGCGGAGGAACTTTAAAATTAAGTGACTTGAGGAACAAGATCGTAGTCCTCGATTTCTGGTACAAGGCATGTGCACCCTGCCAAAAGCAGATGATAGATTTACAGCAGCTTCATGATAAATTTGATAAGGATAAAGTGATTTTTGTAAGTGTAAATACAATAGATGATCCGATAAAAGCTAAATTGGCTTTATTCATGAAAAACAGGGCCTTAACAATGACAACCGTTTACAACGGGAATCAAATAGAGAAATTATACAATATATACAGTTCTCCGGCATTATTGATCATCGACCAAAATGGCAAAATCGCATTCTCTCTAGATGGATATTCAAATACTCTAAATAAGGATGTCAATAACCTAATCGAAAACCTTTTATAAACTCTAATCTTGGATGTAACATAGAAAGACGTTTATTCAAAATCCTATTCGCAGCTTATTAACAGTATCCAAACGCAGTGGTGTAAAAAAGTAGTGAGCACCCAGGCAGGACTACCCTGAGCCGTGATGGTCTTAAACGTCATCACTACTCAGGGTGGTCCTGCCCCCGTGGAACGCATCGATACTTTGGGCCTTGTGGATTCTTCCACGTGGACTTTTCTCTTCGCCATCGTTCCGACAGGTTCACAAGTTCCGTCTGATCGCCTGCATAAAGCTCATGCTGCCTATACGCCGGATGCCACAGGGACAGCAAACAGGTCGCCTCTAAGCTGCTTGGGTTGGGAGCCCGGGTGTACCGAGGGGCCAACCCTCATCATTCATGTCGCTCAATAACCTGGATTTTGGACTAGGTTGGGTTCTACCTGAAAGCTGCTTTCATGGAAAGGCCAGAAGTATTGATGTGTCAAGAATTTTCGATCTTCGATTTTAAGTATTTCCGATTCTCCATTTCCGTTCAGTCGCATATGACCCAATGCAGGTAGATTGAGTGCTGTTTCTGCTGTTTTCCATCGCAAGAGGTCGCTATAACGCAACCCTTCACCGGCAAACTCAACTCTTCTCTCATTGCGGATTAGATCAATCCATTCCTGTTGGGATTTTGCTGTTAAATTGACATCAGCAACGTTCATATCGAGGCCGGCGCGCTTGCGAATTTGGTTGATACAGTCTTTAGAAAGTTCATCTATATCATTCAGCATAATCTTGGCCTCAGCATAGGTCAATAAGACTTCAGCATAGCGTGCCAAAGGGAAATGCATATTTCCACCGGTACGAAATGCGTCAGCCTGATCGACAAATTTCTTGAACCAGAAACCCGATCGACTGCTTCGCAAGTTTTGATAATAAAATTGCGTTTTAGAATCATAAATATCTATCTTCTCATTATTAAAGAGATCTCCATGGCCGAAAATACTCGCTATATAACGAGGATCACGGTTTAGTTTCGGATCAAGTTCATATTCTTGCTTGGTATGTAATGGGCATTTATCTATAGTTCGTCCTTGTAATGTCCAGTAACTGTCGACCAATGATTTAAGTGGCACCACATAGGACTGTCCTTTTCCAGTCTTATATTGTGGGGCAAGGTGTTCAAAGGAAGCTGTAGCCGAATTGTTGTGGCTTTCCATGTCAAACTTAATAATGAATTCTTTGTTTGTTTTATGTGCTTGATAATTGAAAAGGTCGGCATATTTCGAATAGAGCTGATATTTATCGCTATCCATTATCTCCTTTGCAATTCCTGCCGCCAATTCATATCGCCCATTATAGAGCGCATAGCGCATTACCAGGGTTTTAAATGAATATTTGTTGAACATATAGGCGTTGGTTGTTCCCTCATTTTCTGGGAGCCTGTCTGCAACATCTTCGCTCATTTCAAAGAGTTTGTTTAGTATTTCAGCCTTTGGTGTTATAGGTGGTGTTGCCTCTGCTAGTGACACAGGGACCAGTACAAACGGTACGTCTCCCCATAGTTCAGTTATTCTGAAGTAGTGCCAGATTCTTAGACCTTCTAAAATGGCTTTATATCTCTGGCGTGTTGATTCATTTTCTACATAAGGAACATTAATATTGGCCAGATAGGTGTTGATTCTTCCCACATGTTTATTGAAGAGTGTCCAGTAGTATTCGGCCAATCGGGAATTGCTGGTCATGTTTCCATTGGCAATAACCATGTGATGGTCTGTTTCGATTCGAGAATATGCATTATCTGTACGGCCGTCCATCATATAAAAGAGAAGCCTACGGTCGGTAGGTGTCATAAATGCATCGAGGTAACTACTGTATACCACACGACGCAAGTCTTCTTCTGTATTGAAAAACTCATCAAATGATGTGGCTGTGGGGTCTTGTTTATCAAGAAATTTTTCGCAACTACTTAACGTTGCCAGGGTTATTATCAGGAGAATGATTTTCTTTTTCATTGTCATAATTTTTAAAAAATGCTTGCACTTAATCCAAAACTATAGGTTGCCATTCGCGGATAATTTCCATTTCCATTTCCATCACCGTCTATTCTTTCAGGGTCCAAACCTTCCCATTTCGTAAAGGTGAACGCATCCTGGGCATTTACATAGATTCTGAATTTTTTGATGCTTTTGCCAATTGAAGGGAAAGTGTAGCCCAGTTGGAGCGACTTAACACGAAAGAAAGCCGCATTGCTTAACCAGACATCACTTAATAGCGTATTGGGGCTAGCGCCCGTCCAAAGGCGTGGAAAGCGACTATTTGGGTTTTCCGGAGTCCAATGGTTGGCTACATATTCTACTCTGGGCGCACCGAGATCATTACTGTTTCCATCCACATATACCGGATAAGCTTCTTGCCCAATTAGTCGTCCTGTTCTTTTACCAACACCCTGCCCCAGTGCTGAAAAATCCCATCGTTTGTATCGAAAATCCAGATTGGCCGCATAGTTAAAGTGAGGAAGCGGATCAGCTAAATAGGTTCGATCATTATCATTGATTATACCATCGTGGTTTTGGTCAACATAGCGGATATCGCCGGGTCTGGAATTTGGCATCTTAGCAACTGTGGCATCAACCTCTTCTTGTGTTTGAAAATACCCATCTGATTGGAAACCATAGTAATTATTGATCGGTATCCCCTTATACCATATGCGGTTGTTGTCGCCCTTGAAAATCAGTCTGTCGGCCTCATTGTAACCGGCCTTGAGCATGCGGTTGCGGTTATCAAACAACATTCCACCAACAGTATATGAAAAATCGCCTTTTTTGTCGGACCAGCTTGCGGAGAGCTCCCAGCCATTGTTTTCGACTGCTCCAATATTGACGGCCGATATCAAACTATTTGATCCCGTCAGCGGAGGAACAGCAAATTCATCATAGATAAGATCGTAGGAGTTTTTATGGTAAAATTCAGCAGTAAGCGATAAACGATTTTTAAAAGCATCGACATCTACACCCAGGTTCCATTGTTTTTGTTTTTCCCAAGAAAAACTAGGATTGGGGACACGTATTGTCCATCCCCAAGTATTGACAGACTCTTGCCATAGATAGGGTGCAACATTTTCATTTCCAATGAGACCATATGATGCTCGAAATTTGACGTTGTTAACAACTTCAGATTCAAGGATGCCTTTAAAAAAATTCTCGTTGTGCAAGTTCCAGGCAAGGGCTCCGGAAGGGAAAAATCCCCAACGATGACCGGGTGCGAATTTACTGCTTCCATCCGCTCGTCCGGTCAATTCCAGGATGTATCGATTGTCAAATGAATAGTTTAGTTTCCCAAAAAAAGAGGCCTTACTAATCTCCCTAAAATCGGTATACGTATAATTCATGATTTCGGATCCTATTGTTACATAGATTTTGTCCTTATCCTGACGGAGTTCCTTGTTATAATTGACAAGTGCACGTGCTGTGAGCTGGCTTTCACTAACCCCTTGCGAAGCCTCGACATTGTTGGCCCAGATTGCAGCGGGAGCTCCATTTTCATCAAAGAATTTGTAAGTGAGCCGTTTTTGTTTGTTGGCTGATTTGTTGATCATGTACGAGACATTTCCTTCGATGTTGAGGTTGCTATTTATGTTATACTTGGGTCGCAAGTTAATGGTACTGCGATCATACATGTTATTTTTTGTACCACCATGCTTTATTGAAGCGATGGGATTGATATTGTTGTGTAGGATGTAATGTTCTGGCTTGTCAGAATTATAAAAAATTTGCTGAGCGGGATTTAAGCGCCAGGCTTGCTGATAAAGCCCATGTCCGTCGTCGTTTGCAAGTAGACGGTCTACCTGCAATCGGTGGGCGTAAAAATCAGCCAGTAGTACAAATTTGTCAGCAATATTAATATTGGTATTGAAACGAGCAGAGAATTTTTGTGTGCCTTCTATTGTGTTAAGACCATTTTCTTTGATATGACCAAGCATTAAATTGAAAGTGCCCACTCCACCGCCACCTGATATGCTGGCGTTGTTATTGATCGCTGTCGATCTTCTTTCCATAACCTCATCTAGCCAATTTACTTCCTTTATTTCACCAGAAGCATATTTGTTGATGGTCTCGTCAGAAAAGATGGCTGGTTGTCCTTGTTGGATCAAAGTTTCATTTCTAAGTTTCATAAATTCAACAGCGCCAACAAATTGGGGAAGATCAATGGGATTGTTGACCGCGAACCAATTATTGGCGAATACCTTGAACTGGCCGGTCTGTCCCCTTTCAGTTTCAATGATGATAACACCGTTTGCACCGCGAGATCCGTACATGGACGCAGAGGCAGCGTCCTTTAACACCGTGATAGTCTTAACTTGATTGGGATCAATGTCATGGATACTTTGTTCCATTCCATCCACTATAACCAAGGGATCCGCATTCTGCAGCGTACTGATGCCTCGAATGGAGATCGTACCCGGTACACTACCTGGAAGGCTGTTGCCTCGCATCATGGTTACTCCGGGAATTGTTCCTGAAAAGGCATCTTGCATTTTGTAGATAGGCCGGTTCTTGATCTTCTCCATATCCATTTGGGAAACTGATGAAGCGACGTGTTTTTTATCTACCTCTGAGAATCCGACAATGACAACTTCATCGAGCCCAACTTCATCGGTTTCCATCACAACATTGATTTCGGTCCTGTTGTTAATAGGAAGTTCAAGTTGTTTGAATCCTAAAGCACTAAAAATCAGTGTGCCCTTGTTGCCATCTGGAAGCGAAAGTTGAAATTCGCCACGGGCGTTCGTAGAAGTTCCGATATTAGTACCTTTGAGCAGTATACTAACGGCTGATAATAGATTTCCTTTAGTATCATGCACTTTCCCTTTGATTTGTTGAATATTCACAGAGCTGATAGCAGAATCTATTGTATAAGAAATCTCGTGCTCCTTCCGTCTGATAACCACCGTGCCACGATGTATCATATAATAAAAAGAACTCTTTTCAAAGATATGTTCTAAGGTTTTATTTAAAGATGCATTCGTAATCTCAACATTTGCTTTTTCATCCTGAAGTAATCCTTCTTTAAAAATAAACTGTACACCAGTTTGCCTGGTAATGTTCTCGAGGACGGTTTCAATCTTTTCGTTTTTCGCGTGTAGCGTGATCTGAGCAGAGCTTGAGGCATAGGCGCCCATTATGGATATTGCCAATAATATTACTGTCAGTTTCATTTTAATAAGATTGTTCAAAGTTTTTCTTTTGTCAATTGGACAAAAGATTCCCTTTGAATAAAATAAATTATTCATATTTGGTATAGAATTAAATGGTTTATGATCGTTGTTAATTCAATTCATATGCAGAAGTATTGCAGTACTTCTGCATTTTTTATGATACATTAGGTAATTGTCTTTTTTACATAGAAAGGCCTCCTTTTTGATTTTATTTGCTAACTATCAATTTATCTTCATCAATCGTTAATTTATAACCTGTCAAATCTTTTAACACGCTACACACTTCGGCTAATGTCACCACTCTTTTTATACCGCCCTGATAGCGTTCATTGTTTAAAACTACCCTACACTCGATCTGGACTCCGTACCAACGGCTCAGTTCGTCAAGTATCTGTTGCATATTTTTATTTTTAAAATAAAAATAGCCGTTCTTAAATGCGGTTGCTTCTGCTTTATTTACTACCGGAAGGGTAACGATTTTATTATCTACAATTTCCGCTTCGCTTCCAGCATGCATAAAGATCTCATTTTCATGGTTACTAACTTTTAGACGTCCTTCCGTCAATGATACCTTTGTCGTAGTTTGATAGGAATTCACCGTAAATGCTGTACCTATCGCCTGTATATTGGCATTATTAGTTTCTACTATAAATGGTCTTTGCGCATCTTTGGCAACTTCAAAATAAGCGTCGCCCTTCAATTTAATTCTTCTTTCTTTTTCATCAAAATTGGCTTTATAGGTTAATTCAGATTCCGAATTTACCCATACTTTT
>CBFGNP010000162.1:0-7799 GCA_965650095.1 uncultured Pedobacter sp.
TCGCATAATTGATCGTAGTTTTCCCAAAAGTCGGATTGTAATCCCTGGCTAATATGGTTTCAGTTGCATCCTGGTTAATCCTGGCAAACAACTCCCGATAAGCGATATTATTTCCGCCGGTTGTAAAAGTCCGATAGGCATTTGAATTGATCAGCTCATCAGCTGCGGCGGCTGCTTGAGCAAGAACACCTTCGTAATCGCCAAGATTATGATATTTCCTGAAAGTACCTTCAAACAGACAAACCCGGGCCTTTAAGATCAAAGCTGTATAGCGCGTAATGTTGTTCAGCTTTACTTCCTTCGGAATATTGGCGATCGCATAGTCCAGATCAGCCAGAATAAAATCGGTCACGGCCTTTCTGGAATCCCTCCCCTTAAAAAGATCAGGATCATCTGCTGTCAGCACCTTGTCATAGATCGGAACGGGACCAAAGGTTTTCAGTTTATCATAATAAAAGTGGGCCCTGAAGAACCTGGCGATACCGCCAAATTTCTTTTTAGCAGCCTCGTCCGGACATCTTTCATAATTGTTCAGAAAGAAGTTGATGGAACGAAGGTCGGCCCAGTTCCAGCCGCCGGATCCCCTTGCCACAGGCAAAACTCTCGCACCTTTTGCGCGGTCAGAAACGATCAGCGGAACAATATTATCTGATGAAGCATCATCCATGTATACTTCAGTAGTTGGCAACATGTCATAAAAGCCATTGGTATAAACTTCAAGATCGGTTGCAGTGTTAAAAAAAATCTGTGCATCTATCTTATCGATCGGATTAATATCCAGCCCGTCGTTTTTACAGCCGGAAGAACCTAGAACCAAGATAAGAAAAGCGGTGGCTATTAAATATTTCATATTTTTGATTTAAGGGTTAAAGAGAGACATTGATTCCAAATGAGTAGGATTTCCCCATTGGATAATCCTCAAGTCTTGCCCTGCTGGTTGCTGATTCCGGGCTCGAGTAATTGATTCCGGATCCCGCCATTTCAGGATCAACGTATTTGGTCAGGTTGCCAAAACTCCAGGTAAACAGATTTTCACCACTGAAATAAAAGCGTAAGCGTTCTATCTTTACTTTCTGCGTTAGCTTTTTGGGAAGTGTGTATCCGAATGTGAGATTTTTAACCCTCAGATAACCAACATTGGTCAGGTAATAATCATTCACTTCACCTAAAGACCTTAGCGAACCAAGTGAAGCATAACCCCTTGAAATTTGTGGATAGGTATTACCTGGCTGCGCTTCTGACCATGCATTTTCCACCAGATCCTTACGGATGAACGATAGATAAGGGCGCTCATAAGTACCCCAGAAGATGTTGCCTGTTGGGTACCAGTCCTGAGCAGCCACCCCCGCGCCGGCAACTGAAAAATCAAATGACTTCCAGTCGGCACTAAAGTTAAAACCAAAAGGGAACCGTGGCATTGCATTACCAATCTCTACGAGGTCTCCATGATCAGCCAGCGTATATTTGCCTTTGTTAATGGCACCGTCACCATTCACATCAACATATTTAATATCTCCGGCTTTCAAACCTTTCCATTGGCTATTTTGCACAATATTCAGCTCGTAGTTATACACTTGTCCCAGCGTGGTGCTGGGGTTTTTGAATAATGCCTGATAGGCAGTCGCTTCGGCGTCACTCTGGAACTGCCCATCGATTTTATATCCATAAACCGTACCTAACTTCTGACCCTCCCAGAAGGTACTCATTAATCCGTTCGGGTTTGGAAATTTAGTAATTACCCCTTCAAAATTATACACGCTCGCGGAAGCACGAATATGTAAGGGCGAACCCTTCACATCAAAGCTGCTGTTATAACCGATACTGAATTCAAACCCCCGATTTCTAAGGCTGGCTATGTTCTCCTTAGGCTCTGAAGCACCAAAGACTGCAGGCAACGGTTCTCCCGGGAGATACATGCCTTCAATGTTCTTTTCATACCAGTCGAATGATGCATTCACTTTACCCTTAAAAAAGCCAACATCCACACCTAAATCGACAGTTCTTGAATTCTCCCATTTAACCATATTTGGCAAGGGATCAGGGCTTGATACATAATTCATTTTCCCATTATTAACCAGCCAGGTGGTTTGTCCGGTTGAAAGAATTTGTGAAAAAGTATACGGATCGATATTCTGGTTGCCCAGCTTACCATAGGAAGCCCTGACTTTCAATGAGCTGATGGCGTTTTCAAGCGGCTTAAAAAAGTCCTCCCGGCTCAGGTACCAGCCCGCAGAAACAGAAGGGAAAAATCCCCAGCGGCTTGATGTAGGAAAACGGGAAGAACCATCGTAACGCGCGTTAACTTCCAGCAAATATTTATTCAGGTAATCATAATTGAAACGACCAAAATAACCTTGCACCGCCCAGCTTGTTCCCGAACCTGTTGCCCTAAGCAATTCCGTTCCGAGCCCCAGGTTTGAAAGGTTATTAACCAGTAAGCCACCTTGTTCTGCAGTTACATTATCGGAGTTGGCGTCCTCCTGGTTATAGCCGAGCAACAATTTTGTATGGTGTTTATCCTGTAAAAAACTATTGGAGTAAGTCCCATAAACATTAAGGGCATTATAATAATTCCTGTTTCGGGTCTCAGTCAAACGATTCAATCCTCCAATTGCAGGTGTAACCTTAGTTGTTGTCAGGTATTTGAAAGGGTTGAGCCGGGTCGAATTGGCGATATGATTGATGGTATTACTATAATCCACATTGAGTACCAGATTTTTTACGGGGGTTATTTTTGCGCTTAAAATATTGACAAACTGTTCAGAGTAACTTCTCACGTAATTATATCCGTCTTCTAATGCACCTTGTGCCCCTGTACCCATATTGTCATAAGCCAGGCCATCAATTTTGTTGGGTTGAAAAGGAAAGAGGAAGTACCACGTAGTTGTACTCCATGGGCCTCCATAGCCGTTCTTATACCCTCCATATTCAATTTGGTTGTCCGTGCTGATCTGGATATTATCGGCTAACTCCAGCCAGTTATTGGTTTTCAGGTTAATTCTTCCACGTAAATTGTATTTCGTCAGATCGGCATCCACAATATTCTGGATTGTTTTTCCCTTATAGGCTCTACCGGAAAGATAACCCTGAATTTTTTCGTTACCCCCCGAAACAGAAATATTGTGGTTCTGGCCTGGCTGCCATTTTCTGAACAGGTACTTGTACCAATTGGTATTGTCGTAAAACTTGTAGGTACCATTTGCCTGTATTTCCCTGAAAGGGGCCAGCTCGCCGGTCGAAACCTTTTTCAGTATTTCCCAGTCATCCTCAGAAGTATAGCCGGTGTAATTCGTGCCGTTATATCCAGTCAATGCTGCATCTACGGTCCGACCATACAGATAAGGGTCTGATATGAAATCGGTTCTTGTCAATGGTGTGGTTAAGGCGATGTTATTGCTGTACTCCACCTGAACTTTGCCATCCTTTCCTTTTTTTGTTGTGATCAGAATCACTCCAAAGGCCCCCCGCGCCCCATAAATAGCCGAAGAGGCGGCGTCTTTTAACACACTTACAGCTTCCACATCCTGAGGGTTCAGCCGATCAATATTTCCCTGTATACCATCAATCAGCACCAAGGGAGAACCGCCATTGATCGAATTAAAGCCGCGTATATTGATATCCGGCACTTCCCCCGGGTTTCCATTGTTAGCCTGAATATTGAGGCCCGGCAACAAACCCTGCAAAGAGCTAACAATATTGGAGGCGGGACGTTGACTAAGGTCTTCGGCTGTAATTTGTGCAACTGCGCCTGTCAGGTTCTCCTTCTTTTGTGTTCCATATCCAACAACAACCACATCGCGCATCGCAAACACATCTTCTTCCAGTACTATAACAAAGTCCCCTGAATTTTTGGCTGGGATTTCCCTTGAGGTAAAACCAATATAAGATACCAGTAGGACATCGTTTTCGTCTATTCCCCTGAGTTCAAACTCACCGTTCGTCCCCGTTGCAACAGCCTTATTCGATTTTTTTGACTTGACGGTAACCCCGCTTAGAGGTTTCCCGCTTTTATCCGTAACCTTACCTTTGATGTCAATCAGCGAGCTTCTGGCCAGGAGTGCATCTGACGGCTTTTCTTTAACCACAATTGTGCGGTCAATGATTTCGTAGATCAGCTCAGTGCCCATCAGGCAAGTATTCAACACCTCATGCAATTCTGCATTTTTCATATTGAGGGTCACATTAGCCGTATTTTTAATAGATTTTACATTGTAGACAAAATCATAGCCACTTTGTCTGCTGATCTGCTTAAAGATATTTAGCAGCGGCTCATCGCGCTGTACTAAAGAAATCCTTTGGGCACGGCCTTCAGCGTAAACCTGCATTAAGAGCGCTAACATTAATACACACGTAATTTTCATAACTAAAACAAATTGACGAGGTAGACAATTCCGTATACACGAAAAAAAGAATGTAGAAAAAATCATACATTTGATTATTAAAGTTTAAACTGGACGACTAGAATGTTTAGTGAAAGCTTTTTCTGCCAGGGTACGTCGTAACCGTCCCTGGTTTTTTCTTTTCACTGTCAGGAGAATAGCGCTATTTCATTACAATTACCCTCCTTTCATAGACAGTGTCTTTCGACGGTAAAACCTTAAAGTGAATGGTACCTGTTGCCTCTAATACTTTTAGTATTTCAGATAATTTTTTGAACTTCGATATGGTGGCGGCAAACTGCTCATTGATGTCGGCATCCTGATATTCTACCTTAATATTGTACCAGCGCGAAAGTTTATTCATGATGGTCCGTATGTCTTGATTGTTAAAGACAAACAGGCCTTCCTTCCAGGCCAATGCATCCTTTGCGTCAACTTTTTCGACACTCAGCATATCCTTACCAACCTGGGCCTGCTCATTCGGCGCCAGTATTTCAGATTTTTTGCCGGAACTAATTTTAACAGCTCCCTCCACCAGGGTAGCCAGACTTATCTGCTCATCAGGATAGGCATGAATGTTAAAATGGGTTCCTAATACCTCAACCTCCATGTTTTTGGCATTAACAATAAAGGTTTTTCCTTTTAATTTGCTGACTTCAAAATAACCTTCTCCGGTAAGTTCTACCCTACGCTGATGACCTGTAAATGCCGATGGAAATTTTAGTGATGAGGCAGCATTGAGCCAAACCCGACTTCCATCTGGCAAAATTACCTGATACTGACCGCCGGCAGGTGTGGTCAATACATTTCCCTCATTTGCTTCCGACTGGGTATTAACTTTACCCGCCTGGAACACCAGTTGCCCATCCTCTGTTTTCTTCACGATCAGATTTCCCTTATTGATCAGCACTCCGTTCTCCATTTCATCTAGCGCGATAACACTATTGTCTGGCAGCCTTAAGGTGGCCTTATTTCCCCCCGGACCGATATCGGTTAACGATACTGATGTCTGATTGTGATTTGTCGACCCTTTAAAGGAATCATCTCTAATAAACAAAAAGTAGCCAAAAACAAACAAGACCAATGCAGCAGCAATACTGACCAACCTTGGGCTTAATCTTTTTATTGCAGGTGTACTGGTATCGGGTTCGCGGAGCGACTGCCGAATCCGGTCACTTTCCTCTGAAGAGAAAAAACTGGAATCAGAAGGTATATTTTCCCAAAGCCTGGTTAATAACAACTCTGCTTTATCTGCATTTTCCGGCATCGCCAGCAAATCCAGCAGTTCGTCATGCTCCTGGGATGTCAGCGTTCCTTCCCGAAAAAGTTCAATAAGGCGATCTACTCTTCTATTGTTGTTATAATTATTCAAGGATGTGCTTCATTTTCTATAAAGACACATCCTTAGGCAAAAAGGATATATGATTCCGCTTTATTTTTAAAAAAAATAAAATATAGTGTACAGGAGTCCGGCAGCGGGGACTTTAGCCTTCACGATTTTTTCAATGGACTGCATGGCCAATTGCTGATACTTTTTAGCAGAGTTCAAAGAAATGCTCATTTCAGAAGCTATCTGGTCATGTTTCATTCCCTGCTGTCTTAGCAAAAATACTTTTTGCTGCTGTGGTGGGAGGTTTGCCACAGCGCTTTCAATGATGTTTGATAGCTCGGTTTCAAAACTATCTTCGCCTGGCTGTAAACTATGGTCCTGAAGATAAATTTCGATATTCCCTTTGTTCTTCTTTTCTGTAGCCAGTTTCCTGATTGCATTAAGGGTCTGGTTCCTTGCCAGAATGAAGAGATATGAATTTATGTCATTAATCCTTGCCAAACGCTCTCTTTCCTGCCATATTTTAACGAAAATATCCTGAACAATCTCTTCAGCAATTTCCCGGGATCTGGTTATCGAAAATACATATTTTCCAATGTGATGGTGATGATAATTAAAAAACTCATTAAAGGCCGTACCCTCACCCTGAGAAATGGCCCTTAATATCATTTTTTCATTATGCATGTTTTTCAGACCCATTGGTTGATTAATCGAGATACAACATATCAGGCATTAAAAGTTGGTTAAAACAAAAGTAGCTAATGCCACTTAAATATGTATATTAATATTTTGTTAAGCAAATGGTTTATGAGGGTATTCCCTATCGCAAACCGGGAATAAAGCGGGAAAGAAAGTCCATTCTAGCTTACGTTCTTCTTCCATTCTGTGGGTGTTGACCCTTCCAGATTGGCAAACCATCTGCTAACATGGCTTGAATCGTGAAAACCCAGTTCGAAAGCTATTTCCTTAACACTCTTGTTTGCCAGGAGTAATTGCTTAAAGCGCGAGAGTTTACGAAGTTGAATTTCTTCATAAATCGTATTCTGGGTTGAACGTTCAAATTTTCTGTTTAATGCTTTTACAGATAAATTGCCAGAAGCAGCAACCGCATGTACATCGATAGGCAGATGCAGGTTCCTGGAAATATACGCTATCGCTTCCGACACATCGCTGTCGAAAGTTGCAACCGTGTCGGTAGAACTTCTTTCAATAATTTCCAATGCTTCTGTTATAATAAGCTGTCCATGATGCGGGATGCCATCCATCATGTCATTGAGCATAGTGCAAATTGTACTTGCTGTTTTTTGGTGGTTTCTGGCAATACTCGATAGGTTAGGGTAGCAAATATTGCAGATCAATTCATCATTATCAATCCCAAGCACTGCAATTTCGTGGGGTACTCTGAGTTCCGCCAGCGAACAGGAATTCACTAATATCTGCCCAAAATCGTCATTACAACATAAGATGCCAACAGGCTTGGGTAGTTGTTTCAACCAGTTAATGAGTTCATCAAAATTGTGCGTTAAAACGTCAGCCTCATTTCCTTTGAGTAAAAAGGAATGGAAACCGGCACCCATTTTTGCTGCACAATCCCTAAAGCTTGCTTGCCTGTCATCCGACCAGATCAGTCCGCCGATTCCAAAAAAAGCCACATGTTTGAATCCTTTTCTGATAAAGTATGTTGCAGCCATGGTCGCATCTGACTCATAGTTACCGATTACCCGGGGAATATGATCGTACTGATTTACCGAAGTAACCCGGACAATGGGGATGTTCATTTTTTCCAGCTCTGGTATATTTTCCGAAAATTCAAGGATGCATCCGTCAGGTTTTAGCGCCTGTATAAGGCTGAGATCATTTCTCCGGACTGCAGTTTTTAGAAAATAAGCCGGTTCGTAAACAATTTCCCAATGGCTCACCACGTTATTAAACGCATAAATACCTTTTAAGAGATCGCGGCTGTAGCCCCTGCTTGAGTCCAGATGTACAAGTACCTTTTTTCTTAAAGTCATAGCTGGTGAAAAATTGGCGGTAAATTAGCCAAAAAAGGCTTTAAATTTATGTTGCTCCCTACGTACTTTGAAAAAAAA